>NZ_JAOSHO010000147.1 GCF_025917275.1 Pseudomonas agronomica
CGTGCGCGGAGAGAAACTCCACCAACGCTTCGCGGTAGCGACCGCGGGATTCACTGGTGCCCAGGCTGTTGAGCTCGAGCTTGACCGCATCACGCAGCCCCAGCTCGCCCCACAGGCGCCAGGTCATGACGATCAGCTCGGCGTCGATGTCCGGCCCCTCGAGGTTGAACACCTCGAGACCGATCTGGTGGAACTGGCGATAACGGCCTTTCTGCGGGCGCTCGTGGCGGAACATCGGGCCGACGTACCAGAGCTTCTGCACCTGGCCGCCGCCGGTGATGCCGTGCTCGAGCACTGCACGCACACAGGCCGCCGTGCCTTCGGGGCGCAGGGTCAGGGAATCGCCGTTGCGGTCGTCGAAGGTGTACATCTCTTTTTCGACGATGTCGGTCACTTCACCGATGGAGCGTTTGAACAGCTCGGTGAACTCGACGATCGGCATGCGGATCTGGCGGTAACCGTAGTTATCCAGCAAACGCGCCACGGTGCCCTCGAAATAACGCCACAGGGGCGTCTGCTCGGGCAGGATGTCGTTCATGCCACGAATGGCTTGCAGAGACTTGCTCACATGTATTCCTTAATCTTGCGACTTAACCGCGCGCGATGACCGCTGCGTCGGCTTCGACCTTTTCGGCCGCCTTCTGGCGAATCAGCCGTTCCAGCTCATCCACCAGATTGTCATTCGTCAGTTTCTGCGACGGCTTGCCGTCGATGTAAATCAGGTTCGGTGTACCGCCAGTCAGGCCGATATGGGCCTCCTTGGCTTCGCCAGGCCCGTTGACCACGCAACCGATCACCGCGACATCCAGCGGCACCAGCAGGTCTTCGAGGCGCCCTTCCAGTTCGTTCATGGTCTTGACCACATCGAAGTTCTGCCGCGAGCAGCTCGGACAGGCGATGAAGTTGATGCCACGGGAACGCAGGTGCAGGGACTTGAGAATGTCGTAGCCGACTTTCACTTCCTCGACCGGGTCAGCCGCCAACGAGATGCGGATGGTATCGCCAATCCCCTCGGCGAGCAGCATACCGAGGCCGACGGCGGATTTCACCGTACCCGAACGCAACCCACCGGCTTCGGTGATGCCCAGGTGCAATGGCTGGACAATTTCCTTGGCCAGCAGGCGGTAGGCTTCGACGGCCATGAACACGTCGGACGCCTTCACGCTGACCTTGAAGTCCTGGAAATTCAGGCGTTCGAGGTGTTCCACATGGCGCAGGGCCGACTCCACCAGCGCGGCTGGGGTCGGTTCGCCGTATTTCTTCTGCAGGTCTTTTTCCAGGGAACCGGCGTTCACGCCGATGCGGATCGGGATGCCGCGGTCGCGGGCGGCATCGACCACGGCACGAACACGGTCTTCGCGACCGATATTGCCCGGGTTGATGCGCAGGCAATCGACACCCAACTCCGCTACGCGCAAGGCAATGCGGTAGTCGAAATGAATGTCGGCCACCAACGGGACCTTGACCAGTTGCTTGATCTTGCCGAACGCCTCGGCGGCGTCCATGTCCGGCACGGAGACACGCACGATGTCGACGCCGGCGGCTTCCAGGCGGTTGATCTGCGCGACCGTGGCGGCCACGTCATTGGTGTCGCTGTTGGTCATGCTCTGCACAGCGATTGGCGCATCGCCGCCCACAGGCACGTTACCGACCCAGATTTTCCGGGATTCGCGACGCTTGATTGGAGATTCGCCGTGCATGACTTATTGACCCAACTTCAGGCGAGCGGTCTCGCCACTGGTGAACGGAGCGATGTCGACCGGCTGGCCGTTGTAGCTGACCTGCGCGCCACGGGCATAACCCAGGCGTACGGCAAACGGTGGCTTGCCGTTGACAGACGCGCTGTCGCCCTTGCGCTTGAGGCCACTGAACAAGACTTTGCCGTTGCCGTCGGTGATCTGCGTCCAGCAATCGGCGATGAACTGGATCTGGACCTGGCCGTCACCCGCTGCCGGGGCCGCTGGAGTAGCGGGTACCGTCGGAGTCGTCGCGGCAGGTGCTGGCGTGACAGGTGCAGCAGCAGGAGTTGCCGGAGTGTTACCGGCATGGGCCGCAGGAGCAGGAGCCGTCGGAGTGCTGCCGGCATGGGCCGGAGCCGTTGGCGCAGCAGGCGTGGGAACAGGCGCCGGCACGACTGGCTCGCTGCCAGCAGCGGTATCGGCCTCGGCGCCATCCTGGCCCTGGGGCAACGCCAGTGCGGTTTCGCCTTCAGCCTGGCCTTCGGCAACAGCCTGGTCTTCCGGCTCGTCCAGCGGATGGATCTGGGTGGTGCCGTCGGCGCCTTCGACTTCGACGTGCTCGGTGTTCATCGCAACCGGTTCCTTGGTACGCAAGGACGCCTGGTCCTGCCACCAGACAAAACCGCCACCGATCACCGCGATCAGCAGCAACAAGCTGACGATGCGCAGAATGGTGTGGGAAACACGCACGGGCTCTTCGATACGGCCCAGGCTGTGCACGTTGCTGCCCTGGGCGTCGGAACCGGTGTATTGATCGAACTGCTGGACCAGCACGGTCTGGTCCATGTCGAGCAATTTGGCATAGGCGCGGATGTAGCCCCGGGCGAAGGTATGCCCTGGCAATTTGTCGAACGCGCCGGCCTCCAGATTGCTCAGGGAAGTCACGGTGAGATTGAGCTTGTGGGCCACTTCGGCCAGCGACCAACCATTGCTTTCGCGGGCTTGACGCAGGGTCTCACCGGGATTTACGCGAGTCGCTGCTACAACTTCGGGATGCGCCGCTTTCATCATTGCTCCGACAGGTATTGCTGATATTCCGGCGTACCGGGATAGAGTCTTTTGAGTTGCAGGCCGTAACTTGCAGCCTTGTCGCGATCTTCAAACACATGTGCCAGCCGAACGCCGAGCAATAGACTACGTGCATTTTGTTCGCTCAGCAGGCTAAAACGCTCGTAATAGTCACGCGCGGGCACATAATGCCTGTCTTCGTAAGACAACTCAGCCATTTCCAGCAACGCACGCGGCTGCTGGCGGTTGAGCCGCAGCGCCTTCTCAAGCTGCTGGCGGGCCAGGTCGCGCTGGCCGAGTTTGGCAGCCGTCATGCCGAGGTTCTCGAAAACCCGCGAACGCTCGGGATAAAGGGTATCGGCGGCCGCTTGCTCGAAGCGTTCGTAGGCGTCCTTGTAACGGGCCTGCTCGTAAAGAAAACTGCCGTAATTGTTCAGGATCCGCGCATCTTGCGGCCGGGCCGACAACGCCTTGCGAAAATGCTCGTCCGCCAGCTCCGATTCCAGCTCGGCCTGGAACACCAGCGCCAGCGCCGCATTGGCATCGGCGTCGGAGCTGTCCAGTTCCAGGGCTTTCTTGAGTGGCACCTTGGCCCGCTCGGTCATGCCCTGCTGCAGGTAACCGATGCCCAGTTGCACATAGGCCTGGCGGGCTTCGTCGCGCCCTTTGCTGGTCTTCATCGGGTTGTAGTCACCCGACAGGACACAACCGGAACAGAGACCGGCCAGCAGCAAAACGAGCGCGAAGCGCAGGGACATAGAGTTCCTCTCTTAGTGACTGTTCGCAGCGTTCTGCACTGCATCGTCAGTGGCGTTCAATTCGCGCACGGCGATGTAGCGTTCGCTGCGACGGGTGCGATCCAGCACCTGCCCTACCAATTGGCCACACGCGGCGTCGATGTCTTCGCCGCGGGTGGTGCGCACGGTGACGTTGAAGCCAGCGTGGTGAAGCTGATCCTGGAAGCGACGAATCGCGTTGTTGCTCGGACGCTCGTAACCGGAATGCGGGAACGGGTTGAACGGGATCAGGTTGATCTTGCACGGAATGTTCTTGAGCAGCTCGATCATCTCGACCGCGTGTTCAACCTTGTCGTTCACATCCTTGAGCAGGGTGTACTCGATGGTCAGCACGCGTTTCTCGCCCAACGCCGACATGTAGCGCTGGCAGGATTCGAGCAGCATCTTAAGCGGATACTTCTTGTTGATCGGCACCAATTGGTTACGCAATGCGTCATTAGGTGCATGCAGCGACAACGCCAGGGAGACGTCGATGTGCTTGGCCAGCTCATCGATCATCGGCACCACGCCGGAGGTAGACAGGGTCACACGGCGCTTGGAAATGCCATAGCCCAGGTCATCCATCATCAAATGCATGGCGGAGACGACGTTGTCGAAGTTCAGCAGCGGCTCACCCATGCCCATCATCACCACGTTGGTGATGGCACGGTCGACGGTCGCCGGGACGCTGCCAAAGGATTTGTTGGCAATCCACACCTGGCCGATCACTTCGGCGGCGGTGAGGTTGCTATTGAAGCCTTGCTTGCCGGTGGAGCAGAAACTGCAGTCCAGGGCACAGCCTGCCTGGGACGAAACGCACAAGGTGCCGCGCTTGCCCTGGGGAATGTAGACGGTCTCGACGCAGCTGCCGGACGCCACGCGCACCACCCATTTACGGGTGCCGTCGCTGGAAATGTCCTGGCTGACCACTTCGGGGCCGCGAATCTCGGCAACAGCCTTGAGCTTTTCGCGCAGGGCCTTGCCGACATTCGTCATGGCGTCAAAGTCGTCGACGCCAAAGTGGTGAATCCATTTCATCACCTGGCCGGCACGGAAACGCTTCTCCCCGATCGAGTCGAAGAATTTCTCCATTTCCGGCTGGGTCAGGCCCAACAGGTTGGTTTTGCCGTTCGATGTAGTCATGGATTCACCTTCACTCAAAAGCCTGGGCTTAGCGAGTGGTTACTTCAGTAGCGGAGAAAAAGTAAGCGATTTCGCGAGCAGCGGCGGCTTCGGAGTCCGAACCGTGGACGGCGTTGGCGTCGATGGATTCAGCGAAGTCAGCACGGATGGTGCCAGGAGCAGCTTCTTTAGGGTTGGTAGCGCCCATCAGCTCACGGTTGCGAGCGATGGCGTTTTCGCCTTCCAGCACCTGAACGACAACCGGACCGGAAGTCATGAAGGCAACCAGCTCACCGAAGAAACCGCGCTCGCTGTGTTCAGCGTAGAAGCCTTCGGCTTCGGCTTTGGACAGTTGCTTCATTTTCGAAGCTACAACGCGCAGGCCAGCGTCTTCGAAGCGGGTAACGATCTTGCCGATCACGTTTTTAGCAACGGCGTCAGGCTTGATGATGGAGAAAGTACGTTGAACAGCCATGGTGTAACTCCAGAAACGGTAATTTGCGAAAAATTAAACCCGCGAATTATACGCGGGTTCAGGGGTATTGCCTAACCTGCCGGGTCGATCAGTCGATTTCGTCGATCCAGAGCTGTTGGACAGCCTCCAGGACCTTCTCGCCACAACGGCCAGAGGTGTTGTCGAAATCGGGTAATTCCATGATCCAGCGCTGCAAATCCACAAAATTCACAGCCTTCGGGTTCACGTCCGGCTTGGCTTCGGCCAGTTCTTCTGCGATGCGTTGTACATCAGTCCAACCATAGCTCATGACAGTATCACCATCAGTGCGGCGCTTCGGCCGCATGGTTAAGCGAATATTTCGGAATCTCGACGGTCAGGTCTTCGGTGCCGACGATGGCTTGGCAACCCAGGCGCGATTGCGCTTCCAGGCCCCAGGCCCGATCGAGGAAATCTTCCTCCAGTTCGTCCGCTTCTTCCAGCGAGTCGAACCCTTCGCGAATGACGCAATGGCAGGTCGTGCAAGCGCAGACGCCGCCACAGGCACTTTCCATCTCGATATGGTGCTCATGGGCCAGCTCGAGAATCGAAATTCCGGGCTCAGCCTCCACGACCATGCCCTCCGGACAGAACTTCTCGTGGGGCAGAAAAATCACCTGCGGCATCAGTTATTCCTCGATTTCATTCAGGTTGCGCCCCGCCAGGGCGGCTTTCACCGTCGAGTCCAGGCGGCGGGCAGCAAAGGCATCGGTGACTTGCGACAGACGCTTGGTCTGCTGCTCGATGGCATAACCATCGGTGCCCTTGATCAATTCGGAGAGTTCTTGCATCTGCATTTCGATGACCATGCGCTCTTCGGCGTCGAGCAGGCGCTCGCCATCGGCTTCGAGAGCGGCCTGCACGGCTTCGACCAGACGCTGGCCGTCAACCTGCTGCTCGCGCAGCACACGGGCGACCTTGTCGTCGCTGGCGTGCTGGAAGGAATCCTTGAGCATCTTGGCGATTTCACCGTCGGTCAGGCCATAGGAAGGCTTGACCTGGATGCTCGCTTCCACGCCCGAACCCAGTTCGCGAGCGGAAACGTTGAGCAGACCGTCGGCATCGACCTGGAAGGTCACGCGGATCTTCGCCGCACCGGCGACCATGGCCGGGATGCCGCGCAATTCGAAGCGGGCCAGGGAACGGCAGTCGCTGATCAGCTCACGCTCGCCTTGCAGCACGTGGATCATCATGGCCGACTGGCCGTCTTTATAAGTGGTGAAATCCTGGGCGCGGGCAACCGGGATGGTGGTGTTGCGCGGGATCACCTTCTCCATCAGGCCGCCCATGGTTTCCAGCCCCAGGGACAACGGGATGACGTCGAGCAACAGCAGTTCGCCGCCGTCGCGCTTGTTGCCGGCCAGGGTATCGGCCTGGATCGCGGCGCCGATGGCGACGACCTGGTCCGGGTCGATTTCGGTCAGCGGCTGACGGCCAAAGGCTTCGGCAACGGCTTCGCGCACCCGAGGCACGCGGGTCGAACCGCCGACCATGACCACGGCCTTGACGTCTTCGAGCTCTACGCCAGAATCGCGCACGGCACGGCGGCAAGCCTTGAGGCTGCGGGCGACCATGGGTTCGATCAGGGCATCGAAGGCTTCGCGGGTCAGCGCTGCTTTCCACTCGCCATAAACGACTTCGACCGTGTTGGCGTCGGTCAAGGCTTCCTTGGCGGCGCAGGCAGTTTGCAGCAGGTGGCGTTGCGCACCCGGGTCGAGGTCGGCGGAGAGGCCCGCTTGCTCGATGATCCAGCCCGCGACGGCATGGTCGAAGTCATCGCCGCCCAGGGCACTGTCGCCGCCGGTGGCCAGGACTTCGAAAACACCGCCAGTCAGGCGCAGGATCGAAATATCGAACGTACCGCCGCCCAGGTCGTAGATCGCGACGAGGCCTTCGGCGTGCTGATCGAGGCCGTAGGCGACGGCCGCTGCAGTCGGCTCGTTGAGCAGGCGCAGCACGTTCAGGCCGGCGAGCTTGGCGGCGTCCTTGGTGGCTTGGCGCTGAGCGTCGTCGAAATAGGCCGGCACCGTGATCACCGCCCCCACCAGTTCACCGCCCAACGCCGCTTCGGCACGTTGGCGCAGGACTTTCAGGATGTCAGCGGAAACCTCTACCGGGCTTTTCGGCCCCTGGACGGTTTCGATGAACGGCATATGGGATTCGCCACCGACGAAGCGGTACGGCAATTGATCGCCCAGTTGCTTGACGTCGGACAGACCACGACCCATCAAGCGCTTGACCGAGACAATGGTATTCAGGGGATCGGTGGCGGCGGCCAGCTTGGCCGACTCGCCCACTTCAACGCGGTCGGCGTGATAACGCACGGCGGACGGCAGGATCACCCGCCCCTGCTCGTCGGCCAGCGGTTCGGAAAGACCGCTGCGCAAGGCAGCGACCAGGGAATTGGTGGTACCCAAGTCGATCCCGACAGCCAGGCGACGCTGGTGCGGTTGTGGACTTTGGCCGGGTTCGGCGATCTGCAGTAGGGCCATCGTAATCAGGACTTATCTGTAATCAGGCGTGCGACCGGAGCGGCACTGGGTTAATCGTCGAGGCGCTCTTCTAGCTGGCGCACTTCGTGGGTGAGCTTGTCGAGGAACTGCATGCGCCGCATCAGGCGTTCGGCCTGTTCGCGTTGCGCGGCATCGTTCCAGCAGGCTGCGAAGCTTTCGTTCAGTGTGTTCTGGGCATCTTTCAGCCGGCGCTTGAAAACCGCGACACCGGCCAGGTCGGCACTGTCCTGCAGGTCTTCAAGCTCCTCGCGCCATTGCATCTGCTGCAACAGGAACTCGGGATCGTGGACCGTGACTTCCAGGGGCAGTTCATGACCGCTGATGGCGAGCAGGTAACGCGCGCGCTTGGCCGGGTTCTTGAGCGTCTGGTAAGCCTCGTTGAGGTTCGCCGACTGCTCGAGCGCCCGCCGCTGCTCCGCCTCGGAGGCATCGGCAAAGCGGTCGGGATGGACGCCACGGGCCAGTTCCAGATAACGCGCGGACAACTGATCGAGGTCCAGCTGGAAAGCAGGCTGCAACTGGAACAACGCAAAATGACAAGGAGTACCCACGAGCAGCCTCAGATGTTGAAGCTTTCGCCGCAGCCACACTCACCGCGTACGTTGGGATTGTTGAACTTGAAGCCTTCGTTCAACCCTTCCTTGACGAAATCCAGTTCGGTGCCGTCCAGGTACGTCAGGCTTTTCGGGTCGATGATCACTTTCTGACCATGACTTTCGAACACCTGGTCGTCTTCGCCCACTTCGTCGACGAATTCCAGTACATAGGCGAGGCCGGAACAGCCCGTGGTGCGAACACCCAGGCGGATACCCTCGCCCTTGCCGCGCCCCGCAAGGGAGCGCTGGATATGGTTAGCTGCCGCTTCTGTCATCTGGATAGCCATGGAAAACTCCTTACCGTAACGCGAATCAGATCAAGCCTTTCTTCTGCTTGTAATCGCGAACGGCGGCCTTGATGGCGTCTTCGGCGAGTACCGAGCAGTGGATCTTCACTGGCGGCAGGGCCAGTTCTTCGGCCAGCTGGGTGTTCTTGATGGTTTCGGCTTCATCAAGGGTCTTGCCCTTCATCCACTCGGTGGCCAGGGAGCTGGACGCAATGGCCGAACCGCAGCCGTAGGTCTTGAACTTGGCGTCTTCGATGATGCCTTGCTCGTTGACCTTGATCTGCAGGCGCATCACGTCGCCGCACGCCGGGGCGCCGACCATGCCGGTGCCGACGTCAGGATCCTGCGCGTCCATCTTGCCGACGTTGCGCGGGTTCTCGTAGTGGTCGATGACCTTTTCGCTATATGCCATTTGCTTCAATCCTCATCAGTGGAGCCGCTCTGGTGGCGACTTCTCAGTGCGCCGCCCATTCGATTTTCGAAATGTCGACGCCGTCTTTGTACATGTCCCACAGCGGCGACAGAGCGCGCAGCTTGGTCACGGCCTCGCAGACTTTCTGCGCGGCGTAATCGATTTCTTCTTCGGTGGTGAAGCGGCCGAAGGTGAAGCGGATGGAGCTGTGGGCCAGTTCGTCGTTGCGGCCCAGGGCGCGCAGTACGTACGAAGGCTCCAGCGACGCCGAGGTGCACGCCGAACCGGACGACACGGCCAAATCCTTGAGCGCCATGATCAGCGACTCGCCTTCAACGTAGTTGAAGCTCAGGTTCAGGTTGTGCGGGACGCGGGCGGTCATGCTGCCGTTGACGTACAGCTCTTCGAGGTGCTCGACCTGCTTGAAGAAACGATCGCTCAAGGCCTTGATGCGCACGTTCTCGGCCGCCATGTCTTCCTTGGCGACGCGGAAGGCTTCGCCCATGCCGACGATCTGGTGGGTCGCCAGGGTACCGGAACGCATGCCACGCTCGTGACCGCCGCCGTGCATGGTCGCTTCGAGGCGAACACGCGGCTTGCGGCTGACGTACAGGGCGCCGATGCCTTTAGGGCCGTAGGTCTTGTGGGCGGAGAACGACATCAGGTCGACTTTCAGCTTGGACAGGTCGATGTCGACCTTGCCAGTGGACTGCGCCGCGTCGACGTGGAACAGGACGCCCTTGGAGCGGGTCAGCTCGCCGATGGCGGCGATGTCGTTGACGGTGCCGATTTCGTTGTTCACGTGCATGATCGAAACCAGGATGGTGTCGTCGCGCAGGGCGGCTTCGACCATGGCCGGGGTGATCAGGCCGTCTTCACCGGGCTCGATGTAGGTGACTTCGAAGCCTTCACGCTCCAGTTGGCGCGTGGTGTCCAGGACAGCCTTGTGCTCGATCTTCGAGGTGATCAGGTGCTTGCCCTTGGTGTGGTAGAAATGCGCGACACCCTTGATTGCCAGGTTGTCGGACTCGGTGGCACCGGAGGTCCAGACGATTTCACGCGGATCGGCGTTGACCAGGTCGGCGACTTGGCGACGGGCGTTTTCCACCGATTCCTCGGCCTTCCAGCCGAAGACGTGGGAGCGGGACGCCGGGTTACCGAAGTTTCCGTCGACCAGCAGGCATTCACTCATCTTTTGCGCGACACGCGGATCAACCGGGGTGGTCGCAGAGTAATCAAGGTAAATCGGCAATTTCATGGACTCTCTCCTAAATCAGGCTGGCTGGCGTTCCGCGTGCTCTGCGGCGGTCATTCGACGGCGGACGCTTCGATCTTGTCCAGGTGCGGCGCCTTGCCATTGCAACGGCGCTGATCCTGACGCTGGGCTACTTCTTGCACCTCACGGCGAGTCACAAGGTCGGCCAAGCTGATACCACTCAGAAATTCGTGAATCTGCAGGCTCAAGTCGCACCACAGATGATGGGTCAGGCAAGTATCGCCGCCATGGCAATCGCCCAACCCCTGGCATTTGGTCGCATCGACCGATTCGTTCACTGCATCGATCACCTGGGCGACCTGGATGCCTTGCATCTCGCGCGACAGCTGGTAGCCGCCGCCGGGGCCGCGAACACTGGAGACCAGGTTGCTGCGGCGCAGCTTGGCGAACAGCTGTTCGAGGTAGGACAGGGAAATGCCCTGGCGCTCGGAGATATCGGCGAGGGACACCGGCCCGTGCTGCGCATGCAATGCCAGATCGAGCATTGCGGTCACGGCGTATCGGCCTTTTGTAGTCAGTCGCATGGACAATTACCACGGAGTTCGGAATGGGGGCGAGTATGCAATTCCCGAGTATTTAAGTCAAGTATAAGACCTAGTGCTTTACTCGGGTTTACCCGCAAAAGAGCGCGCGAATGATAGCAAAGGTAGGCGGCTAACGACCAGCGATACCGCGTTATCGTTCTTCGCGAGCAGGCTCGCTCCCA
>NZ_JAOSHO010000148.1 GCF_025917275.1 Pseudomonas agronomica
CGGGAGCAAGCTCCCTCGCCACGGATTGTCCGTCGACCCTAAGTGAGTAACGTTACACCTTCAGCCGAGACGATAATTTGCCCAGATACAGCCTGAAATACGCGGTGGTGTTGCTGGTTCTACTGGCGAGTGTGGCGGTCGGCGCCTACGGTTTTTCGACGCTTGAATTGCCGCCCATGAACAGCGGCACCCGGACGATACTGCTGTCAGTGACGAGCCTGGCTGTCCTTACCGTTTTCACTCGCCGAACACCGTTCACCCTCTGCCTGGGTTTGCTGGCCTGCCTGTCCGTTGTCTTTGCGCAGGTATGGCCGATGATGGTCGTTGCGCTCTTCGGGCTGTCCGCCACCGTGCTCGGCAGGCGGATGCTAAAGCAACACAGCAAGGCCGACTGGAGCGTCCACCTGCTGGTGGGAGCAGGTACGCTTGGCAGCCTGGCAGGCCTGGCGGCCTATTTGCCGATCAATTACCCCGGGCTGTATGGCGCGTTGCTGTCATTGCCGATGTTGCTGGGACATAAACACCTCGTGGCGGTAGGTCGCGAACTGCTGGGGCACATCCAGGCCACCCGCTCGGCGCAAACACCGTTCCAGACGGGGCTCGATTTGCTGATCTGCAGCTTCGCCTGCCTCTACGTGCTGGTAGCCTTCATGCCCGAGGTCGGCCATGACGCCTTGGCCATGCACCTCTTCGTGCCTTCACACATGGCACAACGGCACCAATGGTCTTTCGACGCGAGTACGTATGTATGGGCAGTCATGCCCATGCTGGCCGACTGGATCTACAGCATCGTCTACCTGCTGGCCGGCGAAACGGCATCACGCTTGACCAATAGCTCATTCACCCTGTTGCTGGCGTGGCAGATCCACAACATGACCCTCTGGGCCGGAGGCTCTGCCACGAGTGCCCGCTGGGCAAGCCTGATCTTTTTGTCGACGCCCCTCGCCTTCGCCGAGAGCAGCAGCCTGCACATCGAGTCGGCGTGGACCGCCTTCATGATGGCCGGGACCCTGGCGATCCTGAAGGTCTCGAGCTTCACGCCGGAGCCTGGGGAGCGCCTGTCGCAATTGCTCTTGGCCGGGCTCCTGCTGGGTTTCGCCATGGCGACCAAAGCCGTGACCCTCAGCGTCCTGCCGGTTCTGTTGGTGGTTCTCTTGCTGCAATACAAGGCCTGGGCCGTCCAGGGGATCGCCAGGACCCTCCTGCTGGGCAGCGCCGGCCTGATATTGGCCGGTGCGACCCCTTACGTCTCTGCCGGATACTTGACCGGCAATCCGGTATTTCCTTTTTTCAATGCCATTTTCCACTCCCCGCTCTGGCCCAACGTCAATTTCGAACCACCGGCCACTTTCGGCAGAGGGATAACCTGGGACACGCTCTATCGAATGGTATTCAAGTCCCCCGAGTTCATTGAGGGCCGAGTCGGTGCGGCTGGCTTTCAGTGGCTGTTGCTGCCTACGGCTGCCGTCGCCGTGCTATTGAGCGGCAACCGCAAGGCGCTGTGCATCCTTCTGGTCGGCGCCGGCGCGATGTTCATGACTTTTCACTCAACGGCCTATCTGCGTTACGTGTTTCCCTCCTTCGCGCTCTTCTCGGTGATCCTGGCCCTGCCGTTTTCCGACCACACGATTTACCCGCGCAGCCTCGCCATCGTGGCCGGTGTCTTGTTGATATTGACCAACACCTGTTTCATTCACGCCGCGACCTATTATGGCGAAATCAAACCCTCTGCACTGTTGAGCCAGGCAGGTCGGGAGGCCTATCTGCTGGAACGCCTGCCCATCCGGAGAATGGTCGACACCGTCAACACGTTGAATACGGGGGATCAGCCCGTGGCGGTCTTCGCGTCGCCGTTGATGGCGGGCTTGCACGGCGATGCCCTTTACGCGTCGTGGTACAACCTGAAGTGGAAGGGAGAGTTCGACGCTGCGGCTTCATCTTCGGAGCTTGCCCAACGCTTGCGCGCGCGCCGGGTGAACTGGCTGGTCATCGACCTCAAGTCCCTTCCACCGGCGCGACTCGATCGGCTGCTCGACGTGTCGACGTCCTATGCCCGACTGGGTGACCTGGACCTGCGCAAACTCAATGTCGCGCACTACGAACACCTGCTCAATCCAGAACTGTCCAGCCTGGAGGGGTGGAGCCTGACGTCACCTTCGAGCTATGACCCCTCGCGCAGGATCCTGACCGTCAACGTCAGGACACCGGCGACACAACGGGTCGAAGTGACACCGGGGCTGAACTACACCAACAGCGTGTCCGCACGCTGCGCAACGACAGCCACCACCGGAAGAATCCAGGCCAACTGGATGGACGCCCAAGGCGACTTCATTGCCGCCAGCATCGAGACGTTTGACTGCACCAAGCAGTGGGAGACCCACGAAATGAACGTCGTTGCCCCAGCCAATGCCACCGCCGTGATCATTTATGCGTCCGGCCATACCGACACTCCCCTGGAGTTCAAGTCACTTTCCTTCAGGCAATAGCGGGCGATCACGATGAATTCAAAAACCGAGCTTTTCACGGATGAACAGCGAGTCGCCGTGGTCATCCCCAGCTATCGGGTCACCGCGCACATCGTCGATGTCATAGACGCCATAGGGCCGGAGGTCTGGCGCATCTACGTCATCGACGATGCCTGCCCGGATGGCTCGGGCGGGCATGTGCAGGCCTCCTGTAACGATCCTCGGGTCAAGGTGCTGCCCCATGACATCAACAAAGGCGTGGGCGGCGCCGTCATGACCGGCTATCGAGCAGCCCTGGCCGACGGCGCGAGCATCATTGTCAAAGTCGACGGGGACGGCCAGATGGACCCGACCCTGATCCCGCTGTTCATCGAACCGATCCTGGCCGGTGAAGCCGACTACACCAAGGGCAACCGCTTTTTCAATCCGGAGGAAGTCCAGGCGATGCCGCGACTGCGCCTGTTCGGCAACGCCGTGTTGTCATTGATGGCCAAGCTGTCGACGGGTTACTGGGACTTGTTCGATCCCACCAACGGCTACACGGCGATCCACCGCGACGTGGCCCGGCTGCTGCCCCTGGACAAGGTCAGCCAACGCTATTTTTTCGAGACCGACATTCTGTTCCGCCTGAACACCGTGCGCGCCGTGGTGGTGGATGTTCCGATGGAAGCCCGATACGGCGACGAAGTCAGCCATCTGAAGATCTCGAAAATCATTGGTGAGTTCTTGTTCAAACACCTGCGCAATTTCACCAAGCGCGTGCTCTACAACTACTACCTGCGCGACATGTCCCTGGCTTCGATCGAACTGCCGGTCGGGATCCTGATGTTCTTGTTCGGCATCCTCTTCGGCAGTTATCACTGGTTCGAATCGGCACAGAATGGCGTCGCGACGCCAGCCGGAACCGTGATGCTCAGCGCACTGCCGATGCTCATGGGGTTGCAACTGATCATGGCGTTCCTTGGTTATGACATCGCCTCGGTGCCCAACAGGCCCCGCCACTCCAGGCGCACTAAAGCAACGTCGTTACGGGAAGAAAACTCATCAAAGCATTAAGGGATTTTTTATCGGACCCGTCGCTCAAGGCGCTGGACGTCGATGGCATCGAGCGCCTCGAACTTCACGGCCAAGTGCTTGGGCGCAAGCGAATGCTGCGGGAAGTCTTCGTGGAGTTCCACCACGCGTTTCATCACCTGGCGGAACACTATTTCAAGGTCGAAGGCCTTGAAGTGGAGCTGGGGGCGGGCATCGCGCCCATGCGTGACTCATACCCGCAAGTACTGGCGACCGACATTGTCTGCACCGAGCGACTGGACATGGCGCTCGATGCAGAGGCAATGAGCCTGGACGATCAGTCGGTCCGGGCCTTTTATGGCCAAAACTGTTTTCACCACTTTCCTCACCCGGATCGTTTTTTCAAAGAGCTGGAAAGAACCCTCGAGATGGGTGGCGGCGCCATTTTGATCGAGCCGTTCCACGGCCCCTTTGCAGCGTTCCTCTACAAGCGCCTGTTCAAGTCCGAAGGATTCGACATGCATTTTCCTTCTTGGGAAACGCCCTCGACCGGCCCCATGAACGGCGCCAACCAGGCCCTCAGCTACATCGTCTTCGTGCGCGACAGGGAGGCGTTCGAGCGCAAGCACCCCGGCCTGGAAATTGTCCATCAGGAGATCTGCGGCAACTATCTGCGCTACTTGATTTCTGGCGGCCTGAACTTTCGCCAGTTGTTGCCTGATGCGCTGATCCCCGTACTCAAAGTCGTCGAAAAATTGCTGCATCCGTTGCGGCGGGTATTGGCGCTGCATCACATCGTGGTGCTCAGGAGGACGTCTTGACGTTCATCCGATACGGCGCCATCCAGCTCATGGCCTATGCGTTGGACATGGGGGCCTTTTTGCTGTTGATCGCGTTTTTCGAGGGGCACCCCGTCCTGGCCAACATCGCCGGCAAAGTCACCGCCGGTGTGTTCGCATTTTTTCTGCATCGACACTTCACGTTCAAATCAACCCACGGCAGCGGCAAAGCCCAAGCGATGCGCTACTTCTCACTGCTCGCCATCAATATCCCAGTCGCTTCGGCACTGTTCAGCGCGGGCCTGTATTTCGTCGACAGCCCTGCCCCGGTGAAATTGATCTGCGACGTGGTCTGCGTAGCCTTGACCTACTGGATCAGCAAGCTGTTCGTGTTTCATTCCGACACGCGCCCGCCCGCTCCCGCTGACCGCGCGGAGGGTGCTTGATGAAACTGGTGATTACCGGCGCGACCGGCTACATCGGACAACGTTTGGCCGCCCTCGCGGCAGCCCGCGGACACGAGGTCATTTGCGCCACGCGCCAGCCATGCCCCGCCCCTTACACCTGGCTTCCCTATGACCTGCGGGGCCCGGCCCCTGATTTCCCCATCGGTACCCAGGCGTTTATCCATTTGGCGGCCGATGTATCCAACACTGCCCACCGCGACGTGGACGACGAAGTCAGGGCAGCCCAGGCGCTGATCGAATGCGCCCGCCAAGGCTCGGCCAAGTTCATCTTCATCTCCAGCCAAACCGCCGGAGCCACGGCCCCGAGCGTTTATGGCAGGACCAAGTGGCGTATCGAACAACAGGTGCTCGCCGCCGCCGGCACCGTCATCCGCCCCGGCCAAGTGTATGGCGGCCCCGAGCGCGGGCTTTTTGGGCAGTTGTCCCATATGGTTCGGCGAAGCCCGTTCATACCGATCCTCGTGCCTGCGCCTTGCGTGCAACCCATCCATGTCGATGACCTCGCGGCCTCGATACTGGCGGTTGTCGAGCGGGACGACATGCGTGCCGCAACCCTCAACCTGGGCGCCGTGCAGCCCATCGCGTTTGGCCGCTTTCTCATGTCGATCGCGACGCACCGGGTCCGTACCACTCGCCTGCCGATCCCGGTGCCGGTGGTATTGCTCAGGCTATTTCGCCGGTTATTCGGGCAATCGCTGAGTACGAAAGTGGGCCTGGAGCGGATTTTTTCCCTCATCCAGCTGCCGCCCATGGACAGCGAGCGCTCCCTGCAAAGAGTCGGCATCACGCTGCGCCCCCTTGCCTGCGGCATGCATCGTTCCGGCCACGGTCAACGTCGAGGCCTTCTCCAGGAAGCTGCGGTTGCCTTGAGCTACCTGCTCAAACACCCGCCACAAAAAAGCCTGGTCCGCCGCTATGCGCGGGCACTGGAGCGAGCCGGCAAGCGGCATCCTGTCCTGCAATCGCGCCTGCTGACGCGCTGGCCAATATTGCTCGCGCTTCTGGACAACCCCGGCGTCCTGCTCAAGCCTGAAGGCCAGGAACTGGCCCGGCGCCTGCACGTTGCACTGGGTATCGCCGAAGCCAGCCGCCAGGGTGCACAGGTGTTTCTCGGCGACCAGCAGCCGCGAAGCCTGGTCGCCACGCTGGTTGCGCTGGGACTGACCGCGGTCAAGGCGCTGGTATGGAAGCTGGCGGCACTGGCGTGCCGTCCGTTTGCCAGTCACCTGATGCTTGAAAGTGAAGCCCCACATGGCGCCTGAATTCGACGTCATCATTGTCGGCAGCGGTCCGGCGGGGACTTCAGCTGCCTATCCGTTGGTCAAGGCGGGCCTGAAAGTCCTCATGGTCGATGCCCAGGCCGATAAGGGCTCACCGACGTTGCCCAGCCGTCCATTTCTGGACGCCAGGGCCAACGACGAGCATCAATGGAAATGGATGATTGGCGAAGACTTCCACGCTTTGAATCAACTGGAAGCGGTATCGCCCAAGCTGAAGACGCCGACCCATGCCCATGTCTTCGAAGGATTCAGCGCCAGCAATCGCATCGAAACCGACAATTTCATCGGTATCGGCTCGCTGTCCACCGGAGGCCTGTCCAATGCCTGGGGTTGCGGCGTGGCAGCACTTGGCGCCAGCGACCTTGCCGGGCTGCCCGTCGATTATTCCGAGATGCAGGCGTCCTACGAAACGGTCGCCCGCCGGATCGGTATCAGTGGCCGGAGCGCCGATGACCTGTCGAGTTATTTTGGCCTCGATAAATGGTCCCAACCGCCCCTGCCGCTGGATGCCCTGCATCAACGCCTGCTTGATCAGTACACCCGGCGCCACGCGGCATTTCCCGAGCTGGGGTTTCGCCTGGGCCGCTCCAGGGTTGCCGTCCTGAGCCAGCCCATGGACGAGCGCAAGGCCTGCGATCTGTCTGGAAACTGCTTGTGGGGCTGCCACAACCAAGCCTTGTACAGCGCGTCGCAAGAACTGCAGAAACTCAAGCAATACCCCGGCTTCCAGCACGTCCAGGACTTTCTGGTGGAGGACTTGCTGGAACAGGAGGGTTCATGGGCGATCATCGATCGTCGTTCCGCCCGTCGCTTGCGCGCTACGCGCCTGCTATTGGCGGCGGGCACCCTGGCCTCGACCAGGCTCGCCCTCAAGGCCCTGAACCATCGCGACCCGATACCGCTGCTGTCATCGCCGACGGCGGCCTTCCTGCTGTGGCTGCCCAGAATGCTCGGCACCCCCAGGACCTCGACATTTGGCCTGGGCCAGCTATCGTTCGCCTTGCAGCTATCGTCCAGCACCACCGCGTTCGGCTCGACGTTCAGTACAACAGGCTTACCCATGGGCGAGTTCGTCAGCCGGATCCCCCTGAGCAAGCGCTACAGCATAGAACTGCTGAGGAACCTGCTGAGCGCTTGCGTCGTCGGAAATATTTTCCTTCCCGGGCAGTTGTCCAACAACACAGTGGTCTTGCGTGCCGATGATTCGTTGCACATCCACGGCCAGGTACGCCCCGAGCTACCCGGACTCATGAAGACTGCCGAGGCGAAGTTGCGCCGGTTCTATTGGAAGTTGGGCGCGCTGTTGATACCCATGAGTTTCACCGTCGGCCGTCCCGGGGCGGATATCCATTACGCGGGAACCCTGCCCATGCACTCGATGCCCAAGGTTGGACAGACCGATTGCCTGGGCCAGGTCGCGGGCCTTGGCGGCGTGCACATCGTCGATGGCGCCTGCCTGCCCAGCCTGACCGAAAAATCCCACACGCTGACACTCATGGCCAATGCGGACCGGATAGCCCGCTCACTTGCCACCACGATAGGAAATCAGAAGGCATGACCCACAAGGTACTCTGCATCGTCGGCACGCGCCCCGAGGCGATCAAGATGGCCCCCGTGATCAAGGCGCTCCAGACCGAAAAAAACATCGATTGCCGAGTGCTCGCCACCGCTCAGCACCGGGGCCTGCTGGACCAGATCCTGGAAGGTTTCGCAATCACCGCCGACCTGGACCTGGACATCATGCGGCCCAACCAGTCATTGGCGACATTGACCTCGCGCCTGCTGCTTGAACTCGACGGCGTGCTGCAAATGGAAAAACCGGATGTCGTGCTGGCCCAAGGCGACACGACCACGGTCATGTGTGCTGCCCTGGCGTGTTTTTACCTGCGGATTCCCTTTGGCCATGTCGAAGCCGGCCTGCGGACCGGCGACCTCTGCAACCCGTTTCCCGAAGAGGCCAATCGAGTGATCGCCAGCAAGCTGACCCGCTGGCATTTCGCGCCCACCCAGCGCGCCGTGGACAACCTGCTCAGCGAAGGGGTTGCCGACAGCGATATCAGCCTGACCGGCAATACCGTGATCGACGCCTTGCTGACGACCGCTGCGCACGACTCAGCCTTGCCCATCCCCCTGGCCGCCGGCAAACGCCTGGTGCTGGTCACCGCTCACCGCCGGGAGAACTTCGGCGAACCGTTCCAGAACATCTGCCAGGCACTCAAACGCCTGGCCGAACGGAACCCAGGCATCCAGATTCTCTATCCCGTCCACCCCAACCCGAACGTCAAGGACGTCGCACATCGCCTGCTTGGCCAGACCCCGAACATCCTCCTCTGCGCACCGCTGGATTACGCGCCGTTCATCGCGGCAATGAAGCGCTCGTACCTGATCATCAGTGATTCCGGTGGCGTTCAGGAAGAGGCCCCGGCCCTGGGCAAACCGGTGTTGGTACTGCGAGAGGAAACCGAACGCCCGGAGGCGGTCGAACTCGGCGTGGTCAGGCTGGTCGGTGCCAACCCGGACACCATCGTCGAGCAGGCCCAGCGCCTGCTCGATGACCCGCAGGCTTACCGAGCCATGGCCCGCGGGGTATCGCCCTATGGCGATGGCAAGGCCGCGGCACGTATCGTCGATGTGCTAAGGCGGTACTTGCAGTCATGCGAATGATTTATCTGTCCCCGGTACCGTGGGCCAGCTTCAGCCAACGCCCCCATCACTTCGTCAACTGGTATCACCAGCAGACCGGGGCGCCGGTGCTCTGGATCGATCCATATCCGACGCGCTTACCCATGCTGAGCGATTTCAAGCGCAAGCCGCCTGTTGCCGGCCAACAAAACGTCAGCGTTCCCCCCTGGCTACAGGTCCGTAAGCCCCACAGCCTACCCATCGAGCCCCTGCCGGGATCGGCAGTGCTGCTCAAGCGACTCTGGCAAAACCTGCTCAGGGAGGCTGCAACATTTTCCGCACAAGCTCCCTGCACGGTATGCGTTGGAAAACCTTCCGAACTGGCCTTGCAACTGCTGGCGCTCGTCCCTGAAAGCCATGCCATCTACGATGCCATGGATGATTTCCCGGCGTTTTACCAAGGCCTGTCACACAGGGCCATGACGCGTCGCCAGGCGCAGCTCATCCAACGAGTGGACAAAGTATTGGCATCCTCCAGCCCACTTCACGACAAGCTTCGGGGCATGACCGGCCAGATAGAACTGGCCCTCAACGCCTGCGAAATGCAGGGGCTGGCACCGGTCGAAAGCCTCGACCTGGGCCCCAAGCAGCAAGTGCTCGGCTACGTCGGGACGCTGGGTCGCTGGTTCGACTGGGAGCTGGTCATCGCGCTGGCGCAGGCCAACCCTGGAAACCAGATCCGGCTGATCGGCCCGCTTTTCACTGCAGTGCCTCGCGTATTGCCTGCCAACATCGAGCTGCTCCCCGAGTGCTCCCATGCCAGTGCAGTCGCGGCCATGGCAACGTTTTCGGTGGGCTTGATCCCGTTCAAGCTCAACCGCCTGACCGCGTCGGTCGACCCGATCAAATACTACGAATACCGCGCCCTCGGCCTGCCGGTTATCTCCACCCGCTTCGGTGAAATGGCCCTGCGCGACCGGGAGCCGGACGTCTGGATCGTGGATGAGGACACTGATTTGCGCAAGACCACCGTTGAAGCGCTCGCCAGTCGAAGTGATCGTTCGGCTGTCGAGCGGTTTCGTGAAGCGCATCGTTGGACCCAGCGTTTTTCTGCGGTAAACCTCACGCAATCCTCCCTGGAAAAACCAAAGATGTCGTAGCTCATCCGGCGGCGATAAACCCCCGCTGCAAATCCTCGATCAATACCCCGACGTCCTCCAACCCGACATGCAACCGGACCACCGGATTCAACGCCCGGTCCTCGGCACTGTTCCGATCCTGAGTATCAGCGACTGTCACCAGGCTCTCGAACCCGCCCCAGGACGCCCCCAACCCGAACACCTGCAAGGCATCGATGAAGCGTTCCAGGCGAGCATCGTCCTTCTCGCGAAGCTCGAAGGACAGCAGCCCGTTGCTGCCCTTGAAATCCCGTTGCCACAACCTGTGATCGGGATGCTCGGGCAGCGCCGGATGGAAGACCCGCTTGACCTGCGGTTGCGCCTGCAACCAATGGGCGATTTCCAGCGCCTGGCGCTCATGCGTCTCCAGGCGTGGGGCCAGGGTACGTGCGCCGCGCAGGACCAGGTAAGCGTCATCCGGGCTGACGGTATTGCCGAAGGTGTCACTCATGGCCGCGAGTGCCGGCCAGGCCTCCTGCCGTGTGCAAACGCTGCCCATCACCACGTCGCTGTGCCCGCCCAGGTATTTGGTCAGGGCCATGATCGAGATGTCGGCGCCCAACGCCAGTGGCCGGTACAGCACGCCCGAGCCCCAGGTGTTGTCCACGGCCAGCAAGATGCCGCGTGATTTGCACAGCGCGGCGATGGCTGGCAAGTCGCATAGCTCGTACAACAGTGAGCCGGGCACTTCGGTGTAGACCATCTTGGTGTTGGCTCGCAGCCGTCCGGGCAGGTCGCTGCCGTCGGGAGCGAAGTAGTCGACCGCTACGCCGAAGGCTTCGAGGAAATCCCGGGCCACGCGCCGTACCGGTGCATAGACCGCATCGGTGATCAGCACATGATCGCCGGGCCGCAGGTAGGCCAGGAAGGTTTGCGCCACGGCGGCCAACCCGGTTCCAAACAGCCGGGTGCGATAACCACCCTCCAGTTCAGTGACGAGGTCTTCCAGCGCGAACGCCGTCGGATTGCCACGGGCGCCATACGTCAGGACACGCTCGCTGTCACGCCGGGAACGGGCGTCACGCATCTGTGCCAGGTTGTCGAACAGCACCGTGCTCAGGCGGCTGACCGGTACGTTGACGGTCCTGGCACCGCTGCCCTTTTCGGTGCGCGCGCCA
>NZ_JAOSHO010000149.1 GCF_025917275.1 Pseudomonas agronomica
CATCACGGGCATGCCCAAGTCCGAGATCACCACGTCGAAACGGCCGTCCTTGGCGGCTTCCAGCGCTTGCAGCGGCTGGTCGAAGGCAACCACGATGGCGTCTTCCATCTCCAGCAGCAGCTTGAGGGTGTCGAGTACGTCCGGCGAGTCGTCCACCAACAGGATCGTCAAACCGCCCAGGCGCCCGGGCTGATCGTCGCAGGACTGCGATTTAGGCTCGATCGTGGCATTGCTCAGCGGCAGGCGAATGGTGAAGGTGCAGCCTTTGCCCAACCCTTCGGACTTGACCTCGACACTGCCACCGTGGGCTTCGGTCAATTGCCGGACGAGTGACAGGCCAATCCCCAGGCCTTCGCGCTGGTGGGTGGCGTGCTGGGTCTCGGCTTGGCCGAACAGGTCGAACACTTCGTTCAAATGCTCTGCGGCGATACCCACGCCAGAATCCTTTACATCCAGGCGCGCCGTATGGTCATCGTGGCTGGCGACCAGTTGCACCCGGCCACCGTTAGGGGTGAACTTCAGCGCGTTGTTCACCAGGTTCCAGATGATCTGCTCCAGCCGGGTCGGGTCGGCGTTGACGATCAGCTCGCCACTGGAGCCTTCAGGCAGCTCCAGGGTGACCTTATTCGGGTGGTTGTCGTTGATCACCACGGTGTAGATGTCTTGCAGCACGCGGGCCAGGTCTACCGGCTGGCGCTTGAGCTTGAGCTTGCCGGTGCGGACACGGGCCACGTCCAGCAGGTCATCGATGATGCGCGCCTGGCTGTTGACCGCGTCGCAAATGGTATTGACGGCCCGGGCCGCCGCGGTGACGGTCTTGGTCACCGGCAGGCGTCGCAGCAGCTCGGCGTTCAGCTGGATCAGGTTCAACGGGTGCTTGAGCTCATGGGACATGACGGCGAAGAACTCATCCTTCAGATGGCTGGAGTTCTGGGTTTCCATCAGCCGTTGGGTCTGTTCCTCGTGCAGGCGCTTGTGGCCGGTGAGGTCACGGGCGATCTTTACGTAACCCTGCAAATAATCGCCGCTGAGCAGCGTGACCTCGCCGCTGCAGAAGAAGCGGCTGCCGTCCTTGCGCTGGTGCCACCGCTCATCTTCGCAACGGCCGCTGGTCCGAGCGGTGCTCAATTCCGTTTCGGGAACGCCGATGGCACGGTCTTCCGGTGTAAAGACAAAGTCGTAGTAACTGCCTTCCGCTTCCGCCTTGGTGTGGCCGAAGATCAGCTCCGCCCCGGTATTCCAACTGGTGATCACGCCATGTTCATCCAGCAGGATGATCGCGTAGTCCCGGGTGCTTTCGGCCACCAGGCGCATGCGCTCCTCCCCCAAGCGCAGCTCTTCCTCGGCTGCCCGGCGCTTGGTGATGTCGATGAAGGTCAGCACCGTGCCGTCGATATGGTCCTCGCTGGAGCGGTACGGCAGCAGCCGGGCGATGTACCAGCGAGCGTCGCTGCTGCTGACTTCGCGCTCGATCATGTTCAGGGATTCGAACACCTGGGTCGCGTCCGCCGCCATGTCGGGGTAATCCAGGCGATGGGTGATGTCCAGCAGCGAACGCCCGGTGTCCACCGGAAGCATGCTGAAGATTTCCGTGGCCCGAGGCGTGAACCACTTGATGCGCATGCTGCGGTCGATGAACACCGTGGCGATGTCGGTGGAGGCGATCAGGTTGGTGAGGTAATCGTTGATCTTGTCGGTTTCTTCAACCTTGGTCTTGAGCTCGTAATTGACCGTCAGCAGTTCTTCGTTGATCGACTGTAGCTCTTCCTTGCTGGTCTCCAGTTCTTCGGTGGCGGAGCGCAGTTCCTCGTTGATGGCCTGCATTTCTTCGTTGGACGCCTTGAGCTCCTCGCTGGAGACTTCGGCTTGCTCAATGGTGTCTTGCAGGTGCAACTTGGTCCGCTGCAGCTCGCGCTCCAGATTGGCCAGGACCTGGTTTTCGGTCTGGCTGGTGATGGCAGTGGCCTGTTGGCTGGGGTCGACTTCTTCCTCTTCGAACACCACGAGCACGAACTCGCCGTCGGACTGGTCGTCGCGATACGGCTGGACCAGCAGGTCCACCAGGAAACGTCGCCCATCGCGCTCCATGTTGACCTGGCGCGACTTGACCGGCTGGCCGTTCTGGTTGACCTGGAACAGCGCGGTGCGGATTTCCAGGCGCAGTTGCGGATTGATCAGCGTCAGCAGGTTGCGCGACATCTCGCCGCCAACATGGCGCAGGTAGCGGCCGGCGCTTTCGATCATGTGCAGGATGTCGCCGTTGCTGTCGACGATGATGCTCGGTGGCGCGGCCTGTTCGATGGCGCGCAGGTGGATATCGGCGAACGAGACCTTGCGCGGCACGGCGATCTGCGGTGCGACCAGCGTCGAGGTGCTGCGTACGTAGCCGCCACGGGGCATGGTCGGGGTGCGTCGGCTGCTGGCCGTGCCGTATTTGGCCCGGAAGATCCGGTTGCGCTTGTCCACCGGACTGAACAGTTCGCTGCAGGCATCGGCGGATTCGGAAGAACCGAGGAACAGGTAGCCGCCCGGTCGCAGGGCAAAGTGGAACATTTGCAGGATTTCGCGCTGCACCTCGCGGTCGAGGTAGATCAGCAGGTTGCGGCAGACGATCAGGTCAATCTGAGAGAAGGGCGGGTCCGACAGCAGGCTGTGCTTGGCGAACAGCACCCGTTCGCGGACTTCCTTGCGCACCCGGAAGGTCGCGCCTTCCTTGATGAAGTACTGGCGCAGGCGGGTGGGCGGGACGTCGGTGATGATCGCTTCCGGGTAGGCGCCATTGCGGCCTACGGTAATGGCCCGTTCATCGATGTCGGTGGCGAATATCTGCAGCTTGGCGTTGCTGGCGTCGTGTTGCAGTTGATCGCTGATCAACATGGCCAGGGTGTAGGCCTCTTCACCCGTGGAACAACCGGCCGACCAGACCCGGATTTCCTCCGGTGGCACGCTGCCCGGTTCCACCGGCTTGAGCAGATTGGGCAGTACGTCGCGCTCCAGGGCTTCGAAGGCCTCGCGATCACGGAAGAAGTTGGTCACGCCGATCAGCAGGTCGCCGAGCAGTGCCTTGGTTTCTTCCGGATGATTCTGCAGGTAGCTGTAGTAGGCGCCAAGGTCCGGTTGGGCAGTGACTTGCATGCGCCGTTCGATGCGCCGCAGCACGGTGGCGCGCTTGTAATGCTTGAAGTCATGGCCTGTACCGGCCCGCAGCTGCACCAGGATGTCGTGCAACGATTGCTCGGCGGCGACGGCTTCGCGTTCCGACGCCGGTGGCTGGGTTTTTATCTCCGGATCATTGGCCGTCGGCAGGCGGATCGTCTGGGAGTTGCGCCAGAGCTCCAGGAGCTTTTGCGGTATCTCGACGACGGGCAGCACCAGGTCGACCATCTGGGTGTCGATGGCGGCTTGGGGCATGCCGTCGAACTCGGCATCCTGGGGCGACTGGGCGATGGTCACGCCGCCCTGTTCCTTGATGCGCGACAGGCCCACCGCGCCGTCGGAGCCGGTGCCTGACAGTACCAGGCAAAATGCCCGGTCCTTGTGCACATCGGCCAGGTCGCGGAAAAACAAGTCGATGGCTACGTGCCCGCCCAGGCGCGGCTCAGCTGGGGTGACGTTCAAATAACCGTCGTTCATCGACAAGTGGTGAGCAGGGGAGATCACATAGACATAGTTCTTTTGAATCGGCACCGTCTCGGTGACCTGCAAAACAGGCATCTTGGTGGATTCCTGGATGATCTTGTCGGCAATGCTCTGATGATCAGGAGAAAGGTGCAAAACGATCACGAACGCCATGCCGTTGTCCTTGGGCATGTGCTCGAAAAACTGCTTTATGGCCTGTAGCCCGCCCGCGGAAGCACCGATTCCGACCACGGCGAAATCCAGGCTGCTGGGGCTCAGCTCTCGTCGCTGTGGCACGTTGGGAGAGCGTTTGCTTGGAGATGACATATAAGTTAGGCCTTAAAGGGCGGCGGGGCGGTCCGGCGCTGCCGACTCGATTCAGGATGCAAAAAGTCGCAGGATAGTCGGGTTACGCGAAGATTGCGAAAACTCACGCTTCGCTACGCCGCCGCCACCCACATTGTGAACCTTCAAAAGCCATTCAGCCTACCGGAACCCGCAGGTATTCCGGCTGCAGATAGTTGAACCACAGCAGGATCATTTCCACCAGGATCGTGACCAGCACCAGCAAACCCACGCCCCAGACGCTGGCCGAATACAGCAGGCCCTGTTCCTTCTTCAAGCCCATGAACCTGGGCAAGCCGACGAACAGCAGGAACGTCGAGTAGACCGAAGCGGCCAGCAGGACCGCCACCGCCAGCCAGCGGCTGGGGTACACGCCGAAGATCCCGGCCAGGAAGTACGGGGTAGCGGTGTAGGCGGCGAAACCGACGCATTGGTTGAGCGTAGGCCGGGCTTCGAAGGTGCGCGACATCCAGCGGATGAACAGCCCCATCAGCGACACGCCGACCACGATGGTCACGTACATCAGCACGCATAGCTGTAGCGCGCTGGCGTGGCTGAGTCGCACGGTTTCGTTCTCGGCCAGGCTCCAACCGGTCCAGGTGGTGCCAATGAACAGGCACACCGCCGGGATCAACGCGAGCAACAGCAGGTGGGCCAGGTAATGGTGGGGATGAGCCTGTTCCTGCTCGCGGATGTCCCCCCAGGCGAATTCGGGATGGGTGAACAGTTTGACGAAAAGCACAGACATGACGACCTCCTGATCAGGACAGCCTCTGCATGAGGCTCATACGGTTATGAGGTACAGGATTGGCCAGGGGTTTCATTTATTTGGCCGGTCCGGGCGACGGCGCGATAAAGGGAATGATTCGAAACGGCGGGGGTCAACCCATCAGCATCCATGAAGGACTGTATGCCATGACTGTTGCCCGTTCCCTGATCGAGTACATGCGCGAACATGAGTTGCGCCTGACCACCGCCGAGTCCTGCACCGCAGGGCTGATCGTCACACTGCTGGCCGAAGTGCCGGGCAGCGGTTCGCTGATCGAAAGCGGCTATGTGGTCTATTCCCCCGAAGCCAAGCAGCGCCTGCTCGGGGTCAAGCCACGAACCATCGACACCTTCAACCTGACCAGCCGCGAAGTCGCCGAGGAAATGGCCCTCGGTGCCCTGCGCGACGCCAACGCCAACGTCGCGGTCGCCACCACCGGCCTGCTCGGGCCGGACGACAAGGACGGTATTCCCGCCGGCACGGTGTGTTTTGCCTGGGCGTTCGAGGTCAACGGGCAGCGCGCGCTGTTCAGTCGCCGCGAACGCTTCTTTGGTGACCGGCGCCAGGTGCAACGGCTGTCCAGTGAGTACGCCTTGCGGCAGATACCGGGGTATCACCAGCGCGCTTTGGCGGGCGATCGTCGATAGGGAGGACCGTCATGACCGACGAATACGACCAGGACGACCACCGTAGCCGCGAGTTCCCGGTGCGCGAGGACATGGCGTTCCAGCACAAGGTCTGGCGTTTCGAGCGGGTGGGTTGGTATGTGCTGGTGCTGCTGGTGCTCCTGACCCTGCTCGGGTTGTTTTCCCGTGGCCCGCTGAGTAGCCGTGTAATGCACAGCGCCGACGGCAGCATTGGTGTCGAGTACGAGAAATTCCACCGCAACGGCTCGACCAATCCGATGATCATTCGCCTGAAGGGCGCGCCTGGCGCCGTGCTGGAGGTGGAACTCGGGGGCGACTGGCTGGAAGGGTTCGACGTGCAGAGCGTGCAGCCGCAGCCCATGCGCTCGGCGGCTGCGGGACCGGGCATGAAAGTCTGGCTGCAGGCGGATGGCGAGGGGCAGGCCAACCTGCACCTGTCATTGCTAGGCGAAGGCCTTGGCACCTATCAAACCCGCATCGCCACGTCCCATGGCGCGGTGGTGACGTTCAATCAATTCATCTTTCCTTAGGTGACGTATGGATTCGGTACTGCGCGCCGCCGCGATGTACGCGGTATTGATGGTGCTGTTCAAGATCGCCGGGCGTCGTTCGCTGGCGGAAATCACCACCTTCGATTTCGTGCTGTTGATGATCATTGGCGAGGCGACCCAGCAGGCGCTGCTGGGGGATGACTTTTCGATGACCAACTCGTTCATGGTCATCGTCACGCTGATCGCCATCGACGTCGGCTTTTCACTGCTCAAGCTGCGCTCCGACTGGGTGTCCCGGCTGATCGACGGCGGTCCGACCATCATCGTCGAGGACGGGCGCATCCTGGAGGGGCGCATGCGCCACGCCCGGCTGATCGAGGCAGACATCATGGAAGCGGCACGCTCCAGCCAGGGCATCGAGACCCTGGACCAGATCAAGTTTGCGATCATCGAGCGTAACGGCAAGATCTCGGTGATTGCCAAGGAGTGATCCGAAGGACGCTTCTGTGGCGAGGGAGCTTGCTCCCGCTCGGTTGCGCAGCGACCGCAAGATGTTGGGGCCGCTTCGCAGCCCAGCGGGAGCAAGCTCCCTCGCCACGGATGTGCGTGTGCTTACAGGATCGGCTTGCCCCCCGTCACCGCATACCGCGAGCCCGAAATGTAGCTGGACTCATCCGACGCCAGCAGCACGAAGATCGGCGCCACTTCCACCGGTTGGCCGGGACGGCCCAGCGGCGTCTGGGAACCGAAATTCTGCACTTCTTCCTCGGGCATGGTGGCGACGATCAGCGGCGTCCAGATCGGCCCTGGCGCGACGCTGTTCACGCGGATGCCCTTGGGCCCGAGCATCTGCGCCAGGCCGCCGGTGAAGTTGGCGATGGCGCCCTTGGTCGTGGCATAGGCCAGCAGCGTCGGCTTGGGCATGTCGGAGTTGACCGACGTCGTGTTGATGATCGAACCCCCAGCCTTCATGTGCGGCACCGCGGCCTGGCAGATCCTGAACATCGCAGTGATGTTGATATCGAACGTGCGCACCCATTCCTCGTCGGGAATTTCTTCCAGGCTTTCATGGGTCATCTGGAACGCGGCATTGTTGACGAGGACGTCGATACGTCCGAAGCGCGCCACGGTCTCATCCACGACCTTGCGGCACTGCGCCTTGTCGGCCAAATCGCCCGGCAGCAATAGGCATTGGCGTCCGGCCTCTTCGACCCAGCGAGCGGTTTCCTTGGCGTCCTCATGCTCGTTCAGGTAAGAAATTGCCACGTCCGCACCTTCACGGGCGAAGGCAATCGCCACGGCACGCCCGATGCCGCTGTCGGCGCCGGTGATCAGGGCGATCTTGTTTGCCAGGCGTCCCGAGCCCTTGTAGCTCTGTTCGCCGCAGTCCGGGTAGGGGTCCATCTTCTGTTGGCTGCCCGGTACAGGTTGGCTTTGCTTGGGGAAGGGTGGGGTTGGGTAATCGGCCATAATCGTTCTCCATGGCAGGTGGTTGCGATGGAGGGTGGACTCTGGGATTTTCAGCAGAGTTCGGTTGGATTTTCACCCCGGTCGATGAGCGTGACCGATGGCGGTTCGTCGACTGGTGGCACGTTCGGGTGAACGTGGGTGGGGGCCGTATATTCCAATGTCAGGAACGTTTCAACTGGAGAAAAGCATGTTCAGTCACATACAGATTGGCGCGCGGGACCTGCCGAAAATGGTCGCATTCTATGATGCCGTGCTTGGCTGCCTGGGGTTGGTGCGCATGGAGAGCGAGGATGACTCGGGGCCACCCGGGGAGGGCTGGCACCAGCCGGGCAAGCATTGGCCGCAGGTGTTCGTCCAGGTGCCCATCAACGGGCTGCCGGCGACGTGGGGCAATGGCATGCAAGTCAGCTTCGCCGCCGATTCACAGCAAGCCGTACGCGACGCCTGGAAAATGGCGATGGACATGGGCGGTTTCGACGAAGGCGCCCCGGGCCCGAGGCCGCAATATTCAAAGGATTATTACGGCGCCTATTGCCGGGACCCGGAGGGGAACAAATTGTGCTTTGTGCATACGCCGGATATGTATGATTGACACAAACGCTGAGTGATTGCTCGCTCCCGCTAAACTTGTAGGAGCTGGCGAAGCCTGCGATCTTTTGATCTTTTGATCTTTCGCTTGAGATTCAAGTATCAGCGAAAAGATCGCAGCCTCGCTGCGCTCGGCAGCTCCTACGGTCGGCGGTAGCAGTGATCAGCCCCGGGATTTCAGGCTGCGCTCCATCCGCGCAATCCCTTCCTCCAGCAGCGCCCGTGGACAGCCGAAGTTCAACCGCACGAACTGCCCCGCGTCGTCGCCGAAATCGAGCCCGGCGCTCAAGCCGACCTTGGCTTGCTTCAGGAAGAAGCCCTGCGGGTCGTCCAGCCCCAATTCGGAACAGTCCAGCCACGCCAGGTAGGTGCCTTGGGGCACGGTCATGGTGATGCCCGGCAGACGGGTTTTTACGGCTTCGACCAGGTAATCGCGGTTGGCTTGCAGATATGTTTTCAACGCCTCCAGCCACGGACCCGCTTCGCTGTAGGCGGCACGAGTCGCCTCGAGGCCGAGCGCGTTGACGCTGTCGACCATGCCGGCCCTGGCCGCGTTGACCCGTTCCCGCAGCTTGGCGTTCTGGATGATAGCGAAAGAGGTCTTCAGCCCTGCGATGTTAAAGGCCTTGCTGGCGGACATCAGGGTGATGGTGCGTTCGGCAATCTCTGCGCCCAGGGTGGCGGTGGGGATGTGCTTGCGACCATCGAAGCACAGCTCGGCATGTATTTCATCGGAGATGATCCAGGCGTCTTGCTCGATACAGGTATCTGCCACTGCCTTGAGTTCGTCGCGACCGAACACCTTGCCCAGCGGGTTGTGCGGGTTGCTCAGCAACAGCGCACCACCGCCGTGCAATGCAGCTTTCAATCCGGGCAGGTCCGTGTGGAATTCACCGTTGAGCGGGTTGAACGCAAGCTCAACCTTCTTCAGGCCCCAATTTCCCGGGGCGTTGCGCAGCGGCGGGTAATTGGGCACCTGCACCACGACGTTCTGCTGTGGCTCCACCAACGCGTGCAAGGCCATGTTGAAGCCCGGCTCGACCCCCGGCAGGAACACGATCTGCTGGGGCTCGACGCGCCAGGTGTATTTGTTCCAGAGGTCGGCGACGATGGCGGCGCGCAGGTTGTCCTGTGCCACGCTGTAGCCGAGCATCGGATGCTCCAGGCGCTTGCGCAGCGCATCGATGACGACCGGCGGCGCGGCGAAGTCCATGTCGGCTACCCACATCGGCAATACCTCGGCCGGGTAGCGGCTCCACTTGGTGCTACCGGTGCCGTGGCGCTCGAACACCTGGTCGAAATCGAAAGTCATAGTGGTTCCATCGGGTCGGGAAGGGTGGCCGCCATGATAAAGCAAACTTCCCGCAGGAAAAGACCGAAGCCCTCCCGAGGCAAATGTATCGCTGTGTATCCAGCCCCTATGTAGACACGAAACGATTCCTTCAAGCCCATCGGTGACACACCCAAGATACGTCCCCGGCGTCAAATGAGCCCATCGAGACAGCGCACGCCGCCTCAGGTACTCACTTAAACGTCGGAGATATCGCCATGAACGTCAAGCACCTCAGCATCGCTTCCCTGTTTGCCATCCTCAGCCTCGGCGCCGTGGCAGCCAACGCCCAGGACGCCGTCAAGCCGCACACCTACATGTACGGCGACCACCTGGACATCGCCAAGGTGCTGTCGGTCAAGCAAGGGGCGGGGTCGGGCTGCGGCGTCGTCGAATCGCGCATGACCTACCTGGATTCGACCGGGGCGATCCGAGCGCTGGACTACAGCGCGATTGCCCAGGGCTGCGGCCAGGACAATTGAGGCGTTGGCCATCAAGGAGATCTACCATGGACACTATTTTGTCGAAACCCGAATACGTACAACGTCGCCGTCGCCGGTTTGCGCCCACCGTCCTGGCATGCGCGCTGATGCAACTGGGCGCCTTGGGATTGGCATCGTTCCAGGCGAATGCGGCCGAGTTCCCCGCGAGCATTGTCGGCACGATCACCCCGGGCAGCCACACCTCGTTCGGCCCGTTGAAGCATGTCAAGGCTGGCCTGCTGGACGTGGCCTACGCTGAAGTCGGTCCCGCCGAGGGGCCGGTGGTGATCTTGCTGCACGGTTGGCCTTACGACATCCACAGTTATGCGGATGTGGCGCCGGCACTGGCCGAGAAGGGCTATCGCGTGCTGGTCCCGTATGCCCGGGGCTACGGCGATACACGCTTCCTGTCGGCCAAGACCCTGCGCAACGGCCAGCCATCGGCGCTGGCCAGTGACTTGATCGATTTCATGGACGCACTGAACATCAAGCAAGCCGTGCTCGGCGGCTATGACTGGGGAGCGCGCACCGCCGACATTGTCGCCGCATTGTGGCCGGAGCGTGTGAAAGCGCTGGTGGCGGTGAGTGGCTACCTGATCGGCAGCCAGGAGGCTGGCAAGGCTCCGCTGCCGCCGGCCGCCGAGTTGCAATGGTGGTATCAGTTCTACTTCGCGACAGAGCGTGGTCGCCTGGGCTACGAGAAGAATACCAATGACTTCGCCAAGCTGATCTGGAAACTGGCGTCGCCGAAGTGGAGCTTTGACGACGCGACCTTCGATCGAAGCGCCGCGGCCTTGCAGAACCCCGATCACGTGGCTGTCTCGATCTACAACTATCGTTGGCGCCTGGGGCTGCTGAAGGGCGAGGCCAAATACGCAGGGCTGGAAAAGAAACTCGCGACCTTTCCGTCCATCGCCGTGCCGACGATCACGCTTGAGGGCGACGCCAATGGTGCCCCGCATCCACCGGCAGACGCCTATGCCAAGCGCTTCACCGGTAAATACCAATATCGACTGATCGACGGTGGCGTGGGCCATAACCTGCCGCAAGAAGCACCGCAGGCCTTCGCCCAGGCTGTGATTGACGCCGACCACCTCTGAAGTCGCCGCAATAGCTGACAACCCAAATGTCCCCGTGGCGAGCAAGCTTGCTCCCGCCGGGCC
>NZ_JAOSHO010000015.1 GCF_025917275.1 Pseudomonas agronomica
CGGCTCCTACAGGAAAATCAAAGCCAGTTCCATGCCAAGCATGTGCAAGCGGTATTCAGTGGTCTTGATGTCCAACGGTGCCAATAACGACCCGGAAAGCACCACCTGCCCCGCCTCGACACACTGCCCGTCCGCCAACAAGCGTCGGATCAACCAACACAGGTTCGCCACCGGCGTGTCCTCACGCTCCAGGATATTCCCTTCGCCGCATACCACCCCGTCGCATTCCAACCGATAGTCCACGTGGGGCAATTGATCAGCCGCGAACCTGACCCGCGGCCCCAGGCAGTAAAGCCCAGCGGCGGCATTGTCGGCCAGAAACGCCCCGACGCCGAAACGCCAGCCCTGCCACCGGCAATCGGCAATTTCGAATGCCGGCGCGATCTCGGACACGGCGGCGAGGATGTCCTCGTCGCTATAGAAGCCCGGCGCCAGCGTACGCCCCAGGACAAACGCCAGTTCGATTTCCAGCTTCGGCTGGATAAGCCGTGCAAGCGGCACCGAACTGCCGGGTTCCACGGCCATGGCATCGGTCAGCGCGCCCAACACCGGCTCATCGATACCAAAACGGTCCTGGGCGGCGCGGCCGGCAAAGGCGACTTTCCACCCGCTCAACCGCTCGCCGCTGGCCTGGCGTCGGCGCAATGCCTCGCGTTGCAAGGCATAACCCGTCGGCACGTCGTAAGCCTCTGGCACCAACGACGGCAACGCCTGTGCGGTCTGCCCGGCATCGTGAAGCCGGACCAACAGATCGTCATCCGGCCTCATGACAATTGCTCCGCCAGCTTGCGCAAGACACCGTCGAGCCTTTCCGGCGTGGTGATCGCCGCGACAAACCGATCCGGCCGCACTACCACGATGCAATCACGCACCTTGGCAAACCACTCGCCCAGGCGATTGTCGACGTCTTCGATGCAGATGACGCCGCTGGCCGACAAGGGTTGGTTGCGCCCCACACCGCTGCGCGAGCGATTGATCTGGATGAAGCGTGTACCCCAGCGCGCCCAGTAGGCGGCTGTGTCTTCACCCAGGTGCGCCGCGGGATTGACCCGATAACCGAGCACTGCATACGAGTGTCCCAGCACGTCGTCCAGATGCCGGCGCTGTCCCTGGGCATCTTCCACGGCCGGCTGGATGAACAGTTGCCCGACCAGATCATCCTCATGCAGCTCGGCACGCTCGTGATAGACCAGACCTTTGGTGATGGTCGCCTTGGGTTTGAATTTGAATTCGAGCAAGTGCGAGCGAAGGTTGTCGACGCTGTTCACGGCCTGGAACAGCCAGTCCCGCACGCCGGCCATCAGCGGGTTGGTCAGCCCCAACACCGCGCCCATGTTGTCGGCCAGCGCAATGAGATCCGTGGCATGGCCGCGACGCTCCTGATCGTAGCTGCCGAGGATCGACGGCGAGGCCCGGCCCTGGAGAATCGCCGCCAGCTTCCACGCCACATTGACCACGTCCCGCAAACCCGAATTGAGCCCCTGCCCGGCCCACGGCGGGGAAATGTGCGCCGCGTCGCCCACCAGGGCCACGCGACCTTCGACGAAACGCGCCGCCACGCGGGAATTGTGGGTGTAGGCGCGGATCCGGATGATCTCCAATTGATCAACCGCATCGCCGACATGCCCCCGGATCAACGTGCGGATCGTCGCCTCTTCGCACATGTGGGCCTCGTCCTCGCCCTCCAGCAGCATGAACTCCCAGCGCCGCTGCTGGTACGGCAAATAGATGCAGACGAAGGGCCGCTGGGGATCGGCGTGCAGCGCCGTGTAAGGCGCATCCAGGGTGTCGTTGGCGGTGTCGACCACCACCCATTTGCGCGGATGGGTCAGCCCCAGCAGCTCGATACCGAGTTTCTTGCGCACGCTGGACCGCCCGCCATCGGCGCCGATCACATATTGTGCGTGCAACTGATAAAGCTCACCGTGGGCATCGCGCACCTGCAAGGTCACGCCCTGCTCGTCCTGCTCCAGGTCGAGCATTTCATGGCCTTGGCGCAACTCGACACCCGAATGCCTGCCCAACTGCTCGCGCAAGGTCCCTTCAAGCAACTGCTGCATGAAAATGTTGCGCATCGGCCAGCCGTAGTGGGCCGTGCTCGGCTTGACCTCGGCAAAGCACACACCGCGGGCGTTGTAGTAACGCAGGGGCACGTTGCAGATCATGTCCCGCGCAACCAGCTCCGCGATGCCGATGCCTTGCAGCACGCGCAGCGCCTCATCATCCATGCCCACCGCGCGGGGATACGGCAGGATGCCCTCGGCCAATTCGAGGACGATGCAGTCGATGCCGTACAGCCCCATGTAATGCGCCGCCGTGATCCCGTTCGGGCCGCCGCCCACGATGACAACCTGGGTTTTGTCCTGCTTCATCGCTATTCACCGCTTTATTGTTGTAATTGCAAGAGTTGGTCGCGCAGGTAATCCGCGACGACCTGGTTGAACACTTCGCCCTGGTCGTCATGAACATAATGGCTGGCGTCGGCGATTTCCGCCGTTTGCACGCGCGGATTCGCCTCCTTCATGGCCTCCAGGGTTGCCAACGGGAGAAAATCCGAACGCGAGCCACGGATGAACAGCGTCGGGCAATCCAGCGCCCGCACCGCTGGCCACAGGTCAGTCGGCGTGATGCTCAGGCGCGCCTCGGCAATGCCTTTCTGGTCGTGACGCCATTCGATGCCTTCGGGCGTTTGCTTCATGGAGTAGGTCAACCGGGAGGCAAGACCGTCGGCCGACAAGCCCGGTCGCGATTGCCGCCAGAATTGCGCGGCGCTGTCCCAGTCTGGAAAGACCAGCGGCGTCTGGCTCATCTCCCGGCGAATACGCTCGGCGCCCTCGCCGCGGATCGACGAGCCGGGACCGATATCCTCGATCACCAGGGCGTGTAGCCGTCCGGGATTGAGCCGGGCGTATTCCAGGGCATTGGTGCCGCCGAGGGAATGCCCCACCAGGACAAAACGCTCCAGCCCCAGGTGCGCGACCCAATCTTCCAGGTCGCTCACATAGGCTTCGGTGCGATAGCTGGAAGCCTCGGCCCAATCGCTCTGGCCACGGCCGCGCTGGTCCAGGGCATGGCAGCAATAATGCTCGCCCAATGCATCGGCCAGGGGCGCCCAGGTCTGGGCATAGGAGCGTAGCCCGTGGAGCAGCAAGACCGGAACGCCGGATGGGTTGCCCCAGCGCACGTAATGCAGGCGCATCCCCGATCGATTGATGAAAAACTGGCTGTTTTCGGACATTGGTCATTCCCCGCGATCAGCGCCTCAATACAGGCCGTCATTGCCCTTGACGTCCGCCGCCTGCAAGCCGCCCAGGCGCGCATGCAAACGCCCGCGCGTGGCGAAGGCCCAGATGATGACCAACTCGTCCGCTGCGGGACCGTCGCCGAACGACAGCGAAATGCTGTCGTAGTGGGAACGGACGTACAGCGCGTCCTTGTGGGCCAGCGGCACGTCGATGGTCACGCCAGGGCCGCCCCGCTTGCCGGTGGACGGCACCCAGGACTTGCCGCCGCCCAGCGCGACCCGGATCGGATCCGCCGCCGGGTTGGTCAGCAACGCATTGCCATGCTCGTATTCGCCCTGGCTACCCACCAGGCACGCCTTGCCGTAGCTGACGATCTCGCGCTGCCCAGCCATTACCCGAATGCGTCGGCCAAACTCCTGGCCCAACAACGGCGAAGGCTCGACCAGCTCCGCCAGGCTTTCACTGAAACGGCCGGCATACGGGTTGGCGATCACCGCAGCGATGGCGTACTTGAACAGCGGCTCGCCATCGGCCAACTGGCCGGTTTCGTTGGCCAGGGTTTCCTCGACGAAGCTGTACCATTTGCGGAGGTGATAGCTGGCGAAATTCGCGGTTTTCATAACAGAAACCTCATTCAAAGTGGATCGAGATCGAAATGCCGGCTGGGGGCGCCAGCGGCCTTGAAGCGGGCCTTGCCGCGCGCGTCGTCGTGTTCGGACTCGAGGAAGAATTCCATGCGGTTGCCATCGGGGTCGTTGAAATACACGCCGTTGCCGATCTCGTGATCGGTGATCTTCACCACCTCGACGCCCTTGCTCAGCAACATGCCGTAGAGCTTGCGCAAGGTGGTCATGTCCCCGGCGATCTCCAACCCGTAGTGCTGCAACCCCAGGCCGCCCTGGTGGGCGCCGGGTTCTGCGCGGATCAAGGCAATGTCGTGGTGCTTGGCACCGAACGCCATCATGATCCAGCTTTCACCCCGGGCGCTTTCATGCATGCCCAGCACGTCGGCGTACCAACGTGCCGACACTTCAGGGTCGCTGACGAACAGCGACAGATGAGTACGAACGACTTCGACTTTCATCGCGCGGTACCTCAGTTCTTCTTGACGATGGATTGATGCCCGGACTTGATCTGCGCCACGGCGGGCGTCCACAGCACATCAGCGATTTCGCTGAATTCACGCCACTGCTTCTGCCAGCCGTCGCCACCGTTTTCGGAAGTGAACAGATGGCCGTACTTGGTGCCGGCGACAATCTGCCGAGGATTGGCCGGGTTCACGGCGATCGCCCAGACGCAGGAATTAGGTTGCTGCGGCAACGGCAGCACCTCCCAACTGACCGCGGCATCCCGCGAGACAAGCACTTTGCTGGTGGTCCCCGGGGTACCGTCGGAGATGCTCAGGTAGAGGGTGTCGTCGCTGCCCAACGGGGCGTTCATGGCGCGCACGTAATACAAACCGAAGGCTTCCCGGGCGATGATGCCGGTCCAGGTCTGCCCTTCGTCGAGGCTGCGGTAGACCGCGTTGACGCACACCACCACGATGACTTTTTGCCCGTGGTTGGGCAACACCAGGATGTTGTGCACGTCCGAATTGAAATCCCACAGCAAGCGGTCATCGACACGGGTCCAGCTATCGCCTCCGTCGCGACTGTGGAACAACCCGCCCTCTTCCAGGCCGAACCAGAGCTGGTTGCGATCCGTCGGGTCGTAGGCGAAGGCCAGCAAACGCGGCCGGCTGACGCCGTCGCAGAACTCTGGGATCTCCACCGGGGCACGGTCCCAGCTTTCGCCGCCGTCGAGGGTGCGCCACAGCACGGCGCGGGAAGGCGCGCCGGTGCCGACAAAAACGCGCTGGGCATCCTGGGGATCCACCGCGACTTTCCAGACGGTCTGCCCGTTGAATGGCGAATCCACCTGCAGCCAATGGCCGCCGGTATCCCGGCTGACGCACAGGCCGATATCGGTGCCGGCATAGATCACTTCAGGCATATCGGGATGGACACTCAGGGACCGGGTGATCGCATCGAATTCCAGGTCCTGGCCCAGCCCCAGGCGATGCCAGGTGCGGCCATCGTCGGCACTGCGGATAATCGCCTGCCCGACGGTGGCGACCAAAAGGGTTCCGTTACTCATCACGGGTTGCTCCTCAAATGAAGATGCCGCGGGTCAAGCCGCCATCGATGCCAATGGACTCCCCGGTCACGGCGCCGGCCTTGGGGGATGCGAGGAAGCCGATCAGCCAGCCCATTTCGATGGGCGCCAGGGTGCGCCGGATCGGCGTCGCGTCGATGTAGCCCTGCTCCACCTGCGCGGCCGTCTTGCCCTGCTTGACGCCTTCGCGTTCATACAGCTCCTGGATGTGCGGGGTGTCGACCACGCCGGGGTGGATCAGGTTGACGGTGATGCCGGCGGGGCCCAACTGGTCGGAGAGGGTCTTGGTCATGTGGGCGATGGCCAGGTTGCGCATGCCCGAGAGCACCTTGCTGCCGCGCCCGGTCAGGCCGCCGATGTTGATGATCCGCCCGAAGCCACCGGCCTTCATGTGCGAGGTCACGGCCTTGGCGCAGCGGAAATAGCCGATCACTTTGGTGTTGAGGTCCGAGAGCAATTCATCATCGCCGGCATGTTCGATGTCGTTGCGCACCACACCGGACGGGGCGGCGGCGCCGTTGACCAGGATGTCGATGCGACCGAAGTGCTGGTGAGCGGCCTCGACCATGTCGGACACCGCCGTCATCTGGTTGGTGTCACAGAACAGCGGCAATACCTCGTTACCGGTTTGCGCAGTGATTTCCTCGGCGGCCTGCTGGAGGTACTCCATGCGCCGCGCGCAGATCACCACCTTGCAGCCTTCCTGGGACAGGAAGCGCGCGACTTCCTTGCCGATGCCCATGCCACCGCCGGTGACGATCGCGACGCGGCCCTTCAATTCCAGATCCATAGCAGTTCCCCTTGTGATTATTCGGTTCAGGCCAGATCGACGAAGACACTTTTGGTTTCGGTGTAGGCATCGATCACGTTCTTGCTCATTTCCCGCCCCCAGCCCGATTGCTTGTAGCCACCAAATGGCGAAGCCGGGTCAACGACGTTCCAGCAGTTGATCCACACCGAGCCGGCCTTCAACTGCGCGGCCACGCGGTGGGCGGAACGCAAGTCACGGGTCCACAGGCCAGCGGCGAGGCCGTAAGGCGAGTCGTTGGCGCGCAGCACCAGTTCGTCGATGTCGGTCCAGCTCATGACGGTCAGCACCGGGCCGAAGATTTCTTCCCGGGCGACACAGGCGCGCTCGGCGCGGTCGAGAAATACGCTGGGGCGGATAAAGTGGCCGCGTTCAAGGTGGGCCGGTCGGTCGCCGCCGCAGATCAGCTCCGCGCCTTCCTCCTGGCCCCGCTGCAAGTAGCCACGCACCGTGCCCAGTTGCCGGGCCGAGACCAGCGGGCCCATGCTGCTGGCTTGATCCAGGCCGGGCCCGAGCACATGGGCGGCCGCATGGCGCTGGAGTTCTTCAAGTACCTGGTCGAGAACGCTGGCATGCACATACAGGCGCGATCCGGCGGTGCAGACCTGGCCCTGGTTGTAGAAGATGCCATCGGCGGCACCCTTGGCGGCGCGGACGATGTCGGCGTCCGGCAGGATGATGTTGGGGGACTTGCCGCCCAACTCCAGCGAGACCTTCTTCATGTTGCCAGTGGCCGCCTGGGCGATCAGCCGGCCGACCTGGGTCGAACCGGTGAAGGCGATCTTGTCCACGTCCGGATGCTGGGCCAGCGGTGCGCCGGTCTGGGCGCCGAGGCCGGTGAGCAGGTTGACTACCCCAGCCGGGAAACCGGCAGCCTCGATCAATTGCACCAGGCGAATCGCGACCAGGGGCGTCTGTTCGGCGGGCTTGAGCACCGCGACACAACCGGTCGCCAGCGCCGGGCCGAGCTTCCACACGCACATGGTCAGCGGGAAATTCCACGGCACGATCAGCGCGCAGACGCCCACCGGCTCGCGCAAGGTGTAGTTGAGCATCGGTGCGCCGCTGGCGGGCGATACGGGCAGCGTGCTGCCTTCGATCTTGGTCGGCCAACCGGCGAAGTAGCGAATGATGTTGGCGGCGCTGGCCGCTTCGCCCCGGGCTGTCGCGATCGGCTTGCCGTTTTCCAGGGTGATCAGTTGCGCCAGTTCTTCGCGATGCTGGTCGAGCAGTTCCGCCAGGCGAAACAACAGCAACCCACGCTGGGCCGGCGAATGCTGCGCCCAGGCACCGGTGAAGGCTGCACGGGCGGCGGCGACAGCGGCATCCACGTCACGCTCGCCGCCGGCGGCCACCTCGGTCAAGGGGTGTTCGGTTGCCGGGTTCTCCACGGCAAACCGGCGACCATCGGCCGCGTCCTGCCACGTGCCGCCGATAAAAAGGCGTCCGGGTTGCGACAGGAACTGCTCGACCGCAGGTAACAGTTGAATCTGACTCATATCCTCTTCCTCACAGCGCCATTTCAATCAGGCAAGGCCCACCATCGGCCTTGGCGTTGGCCAAGGCACGCTGCAACTCGCCGTTGGTGTGCACGGTGCTGGCCGGCAAGCCGTAGCCTCTCGCCAGGGCCTTCCAATCGATGCGTGGGCGATCCAGCACCGTCAGGCTCAGGGCTTCGGGACCCAACTCGGTCATGCCGAAGCGGCGCAGTTCGTTCTGCAAGATGGCGTAGCGGTGGTTGGCCGCGATCAGGATCACCACCGGCAGTTGCTCCCGGGCGATGCTCCACAAAGTCTGGATGGTGTATTGCGCACTGCCGTCCGATTGCAGGCAGAACACCTTGTTGCCGCGCTCGGCCATCGCGGCGCCAAAGCCCACCGGGATGCCCTGGCCGATGGCCCCGCCGGTGTTGGTCAAGACCCGATGCCGCGCGGCATGGGCCGAGGCGGTGAAGAATGGATAGCCGCACGTCCCGCCTTCCACCGACACGATGCTGTCGTCCGGCAACGAGGCGGCCAGTACCTGCCCGATCGACTGCGGCGTCAGTTCAGCCTCGGCGGCAGGCAATTCGATGCCCATCGACGTGGGCACATGGGCCGGTGCCTCAAGCGCATCGGCCAACGCGGTGAGCGCCCCGGCCACGTCGTCTCCCACCTCGGCCAAACACAGCAGGCGATCACGCTCGGCCAGCCGGGAGGCAATGCCTTCGTAGCCGAAATAGCTGATGGGTTCGGGGACGCCGGCGCACACCACCGCGTCGTATTGGTCGAGGATCTCGATGGCCACTTCGGGGAAGTACGGCAGGCGATCCAGGTCCGGCAGGCCGCCACCGCGATAACTCATGCGCGGGAAGGTCTCGGCGAACATCCGCACGCCCGCCAACTGGGCCAGGCGCCCCGCCGCTTCCAGGCCTGCGACGGACAAGCCTTGGTCGCCGACGATAAATACCAGGCGCCGGCCATCACGCAGGGCCTGGGCGACCGCCTCGATCCGGTCACCGGCAAAACGCCGAACCGGAGCCTGCAACGACGTGAATGCGCTTTCGTGTTGCACGGGATTGGCTTGCAGGTCCATGGGCAGGATCAGACTGGCGATCTGGCCCTTGGCTTGCCAGGCCGCACGCACCGCCTCTTGCAAATCCTCCCCGACGCCAGAGGCCGTGCGCGAAGTACGTACCCAGCCGGAGACACTGCCCGCCAACGCCTGGATATCACTGGCCAGCGGAGGATCGTAGTTGACGTGCCAGGACGCGTGATCGCCGATGACATTGACGATCGGGGTGTTGGCGCGACGGGCGTTGTGCAGGTTGGCAATGCCATTGGCAAAGCCTGGCCCCAGGTGCGTCAGGGTCATCGCCGGCTTGCCGGCAATGCGCCCGTAGCCGTCGGCGGCGCCGGTGCAGACCCCCTCGAACAACGACAACACCGGCTTGAGGGCTGGCGCACTGGCCATGGCCGCCACCAGGGGGATTTCGGTCGTCCCGGGATTGGCGAAGCAGTATTCGATACCGCTCGCCACCGCCGCCTTCACTATCAGTTGCGCACCATTCATTTCCAGCCCTCTTCATCGAGCGTTTGCAATGGCTGAGATTTATCACACAGAGAAATCGACAAAACAAGCTATTTTTTACTCATAAACTCGTATTTTGAGATTTATGTGTATTTCCGACGGATTTATTCCAGCCGATCAACTTGCATTTCTCAGATCTTGAGTTACCGTGACAGCGCGCTACAGACCGACCCTGCGGGCTTTTCATCATCGATGGGTCTACCTATAGTGCTCACCCAAACGGCCACCCACGCGCCACTCCACCCTTTAGGAGCGAAATGAGCAGCCTGAGCAAGATGCTGAGCGTCCTGGACCTCTTCGGCCCGGATCGACTGAAGATCGACCCCGACACCATTGCCGAGCGCATGGGCCTGTCCCGGGCGACCGTGTACCGCTACGTGAAGGACTTGTGTGACGCGGGCCTGCTGGTGCGAGTGGATGCCGGCAGCTATGGCCTGGGGCCGCGGATCATCGAGCTCGACTGGATGATGCGTCAGTACGATCCGATCCTCGTCGCCGGTCGCGAGCTGATGCACGAGCTGTCCGAACGAACCGGCCTGGCAGTGTTCGCCAGCGTTTTCTATGACGGCCACATCATCAACACCTACATCGCCGAGCCCGACGACACCTACCAGTTCTCGTTCGGCCGCGGCCATCCGTTACCGTTCTTTCGCGGCGCGCAGTCCAAGGTATTGATCGCGTTCCAGAAAGGTCGGCGCTTGCAGCGCCTGTTCGAAGAACACCTGGCCAACGAGCCCGACAATCCCTATGACTGGCCGGGTTTTTCCAAGGCGACGAAAAAGATCCGCAAGGACGGCTATTGCCTGACCCACGACGAACTCAACCAAGGGCTGACCGGTATCGCGGCACCGATCATCAACCCCGGACTCGACGAAGTGGTGGGCAGCCTTTCCGCCGTGGGCAGCACCGACAGCTTCAAATTGCTGCGCCAGGAGACCGTGATTGAAATGGTCGTCGAGACCACACGGCGGATTGCCGAGCGGATGCAGAATTTGCCCGCTGTCGGCTAACCATCGCGAGGGAGCTGTAGGAGCTGCCGAGCGTAGCGAGGCTGCGATCCTTTCGGCAGCCAAAGACTCAAGATCAAAAGATCAAAAGATCGCAGCCTTCGGCAGCTCCTACCAGGTTCCAACAGGAGCAACCTCGCCACCACAGGGTTGTCACTTCAAAACGGCACGGCCACCGTCACCTGGCTGTACACGTTGGTGCCATTGCCCGCCACTTGATTGCCCCCCGTCGTTGCATCCCTATCCGGCTTGTAGAGGCCGATCAGCGGCGTGACGACCAAGTGCTGGTTCACGGCCCACTCGGCATAGAAATCCAGCTCACGCGCATCCAGATTCAAGGCGCTGTCCTTGCGCACCGTGTTGAAATCGAAGTACAGCGCACCGAGGGTCAGGTTCTCCAATGGCGTGGCCTTCAAACCGACATGGTGAATGCCTGTGTTGCTGTTGAAGGGCCCGGCATAGTTGCCAGCGACCTCGCCCTGGAACCAGGTGCCGTAACCGGTGCTCTGGCCGGTGAACAGCGAGTCCCACTTTTGCGAATAACGGGTATAGCGATAGGTCAGTTTCGGCGCCCAGGCTATATCCGCGAAGGTGTAGCCAGCCTCGGCGTACCAGGCGTTCTGCGGGCCGGCGTCCTTGTCCTGCCAGGCGTACTCGAAGGCCAGGCTGGCGTTCTCGATACCGGCGTCGCCTTCACCGCGAATGCTATAGACGTCCATGCCCTTGCGTTGCCGCTGGAAATCGCTGGCCCAGCGGTCGTTTACATCAAGGCCATGGATCCAGGTCAACCCCAGTGTCCCGGCCTTGGCGGTGTAGTCCAGCGTGCCGGCAGCGAGTTCGGTTTCGGCCTGGGCGCGGTTGTCCGATTTAAGCCACACCACGCTGCCATGCAGGCCATCCTGCCCACCCAGGCGCAACACGGCGGTTTGATCGAACGCGTGCCGTGCAGCGAGGTAATAGGCGCCGCCACGATTCAAGCGCCCGTCGGCCGGGCCTTTGCCAAGGTTCGGCCCATCATCGTTGATCAGGAATCCCCTGCCCAACTTGACGATTTGGCGTCCGCCGGAAATATCGACACCATCCTGCCCCAGCAGCGGGAACAGATCGGCGGAGCGCCAGCCCAGGTAAGCGTCCTCGATTTTTGTCGTGCGCTCGCTGCCCAGCGTATTACCCGACGCGTCACCGTCGCCCCACGTGGCGGAACTGACCAGGCTGAAGGCGCCGTAGGCGGTGCCCTGCCCGGCGAGGCCCTGGTCGCCGCTCACGCCATATTTGATGAAGCCTTCGCGCCAGGTCGAACCGCCCGTCCTGCCGTCGTAGTTCTTGCGGCTGTTGAAGTGGCCGAACACCGCCAGCAGGTCGGCGTTGAGGTGAGTGTCGTCATCGGCATACAGCTCGTAAGCCTGGACCTGATTGGCGGCATAGAACGCCAACGTGCAGGCCAGGCCACTGCCGAAAAATCCCATACGCGATAGAGACCGCATGGCTTGAACTCCTTGAGGTGCGCCTTGACAGGCTGTTTTTATATTTGGAAGCCGGCACCGCAAACGGCACCGGCTAGCCGGGCTAGCGGCAGTTGGCGAGCGCGTCGTCCAGCGCGCCGACCATCATGCCGGCCTCGTCGGACGTGAGGGTCAGCGGTGGCGACAGGACGATCTTGTTGCCGATCGGGCGCACCAAGACGCCGGCGCGACGTGCATGCTCGGCAATCCGCGACGCCAGGCCGTTGGCTGGATCCAGCGGTTCGCGGGTGGCCTTGTTCGCCACCAGATCGAGGGCAATCATCAGGCCCTTGCCACGCGCTTCGCCGACCAGCGCATGGCGTTCGGCCAACGGCTGCAGTTGCTCCAGCAACTGGGCGCCAACCTTGCCGGCGTTGCCTGGCAAATCCTCTGCCTCAACGATGTCCAGCACCGCCAGCGCTGCGGCGCACGCCGTCGGGTGTCCGCTGTAGGTGTAGCCATGCATGATCACGCTGGTGAAACCCGGGCCGTTCTCGATGGCATCGACCATGCGCTGGTTGAACACCGTGGCGCCCATGGGGATGTAACCGGCGGTGATGCCCTTGGCCAGGCACAACACGTCCGGCGCGACGCCCCAGCCGCGACTGCCGAGCATGCAACCGGTGCGGCCGAAGCCGGTGACGACTTCATCGGCGATCAGCAGGATGCCGTGGCGATCGCAGACTTCGCGCAATTTTTTCCAATAATCGGCGGGGGGCACGATCACGCCGCCGGCGCCCTGCACGGGCTCGGCGATCAGCGCCGCGATGGTCTGGGCGCCGAGCAAGGCGATCTGGTCTTCCAACTGGCGAATGCAGTGGGCGGTCAGTTCCTGCGGGTCACGGCAGTCCCAGGGATTGCGGTACAGCCACGGCGTATCGAGCAAATGACAACCGGCCAACAGCGGCCCATGGTTGTAGTGATAGACGCCGTTGCCGCCCACCGAGGTGCCGCCCATGTGCACGCCATGGTAGCCATTGCGCAATGAAAGGAAGCGCGTGCGCCCTGGCTCACCACTGGCGATCCAGTATTGCCGGGCCATTTTCAGGGCCGTCTCGACCGCGTCCGAACCGCCGGAACTGAACAACACCCGCGCCATGTCTTCCTGGGCGAACATCGAAGTCAGCCGCTCGGCCAGGTCAAACACCCGTGGATGAGCGATGCCGTCAAAGGTCTGGTAATACGCCAACTCGTCCATCTGTGCGGCGATGGCCGCCTTCACGCAAGCGCGGTTATGCCCCACGTTCACGTTCCACAAGCCGCCGACTCCATCGAGCACGCGGTGGCCGTCGATATCGGTGATGTAGTTACCGTCGCCACGGGCGATGACCAATGTCTTGGAGCGGTTGGCCGGCGCCGATGAGCTCATCGGGTGCCAGAATTTCTTTTGCGCTGTCTTGTAGTGCTCGTACATGGTTGCAGTCCTCACTGTGTTTCACGCTTGCGTACGTACAGCAGTTGCTGGCCGGTGAATTCCAGCAACCCTTCAAGGCCGAACTCGACGCCGAACCCGGACATCTTGCTGCCACCAAATGGCGTGTTCGGTTGGATCTGCGCATGGCAGTTGACCCAGGCGACGCCGCTTTCAAGGCGACTGGCCAAGGCCTGGGCCTGGTCCACATCGCTGCCCCAGACCGAACCGCCCAGACCCATGTCGCCAGCGTTGGCGCGGCGCAGGACATCCTCGACGTCTCGGTAGGCAATCAGCGGCAACACCGGGCCGAACTGCTCTTCGTCCACCAGGCGCTGGCCGTCGCTGACATCGGCGACGAGGGTCGGCGGATAAAAGAAACCCGCTCGCTCCAGGCGTGCGCCGCCACACAGCACGCGCGCACCCCGGTTCCGGGCATCCGCCACCAGTGCTTCCACCAGCGCCAGTTGTTCAGCGTTTTGTACCGGACCGAAGGTGACTTCCGGCTCCAGGCCGTCGCCAACGACCTGGCGCGCGGCGATGAGTGTCAGTGCGTCGGCGAACGCCTCGTATTGGGATTGGTGCACATACAAGCGCTTGAGGGCGGCGCAGGTCTGCCCCATGTTGAGAAAGGCCGCCTGGAAAATCTCTTCGGCCACCGCCTCGACCGACGTGCCGGGCAGGACGATGGCAGCATCGTTGCCGCCCAGCTCCAGCGTTAGGCGCTTGAGATTCGCCGCAGCACCGCGCATCACGCTCTGGCCGGTGGCTGTCGAGCCGGTGAAGACAATTTTCTGAATACCGGCGTGGGCCGTGATCGCGCTGCCGAAACCCTGTTCACCCGTCACGACATTGATCACGCCCCGGGGCACATGACTGGCGATGATTTCCACCAGGCGCAGAGTGCTCAGGGGCGTCAGGCTCGACGGCTTGCTGATCACGCAATTACCGGCACGCAGCGCCGGCATGATGTGCCAGACGGCAATCATGAATGGCCAGTTCCAAGGCGTGATCGAAGCCACGACACCTAGAGGCTTGCGGTGCAGCTCGATGCGCTGGGTCGGGGTGTCTTCCACCAGCTCCACCGGGATCTGCTGCTCGGCGGCATAACGCGTCCAGGCCGCCGCGCCCATGACTTCAGAAAACGCCAGCGCCAGCGGCTTGCCTTGTTCGAGGACGATGAGCCGGGCCAGCGCGTCGGCGTCCTGCTCGATGTCCGTCGCAATATTCAGCAGACGTTGGCGGCGATCTTCATGGGTGCTGTGCCGCCACTCGACAAAGGCCGATTGCGCCGCCTCGACCGCGCGGTCCAGTTGGCCCAGGGAACCGGCCGGGCATCGGGCGAACGCAGCGCCCGTCGCCGGGTTGACCACATCGAAATGGCCGTTTTCACCGTCGACCCGCACCCCGTTGATGAGCATTTGATAATCGTGCATGGAACCTTCCTTTCACGCGCCGCCGGACCGTCCCGAACGACAGCGCAGTTGTTTTTTGTGTGGTGTGAAGCGCTCGCGTGGTGGCTAGAGCTTGTGGCTACCCAGCGCCGCGAATCGCTCCGGCGAGACCTTGCGCAAGCGCACGGCGAGGAACACGCCGACGAGCAGCGCGACAGGAATGACGGCGCAGAGACCGTAGGACAGGCGCTGGCTGGCGCCTGTGAGCACATCGAAATGCACCACGGCCAGGGCCAGCACCGCGAGCAAGGCCAGGCACGCAAAGCCCGGAAGAATCCGACCGCGCCAAAGCCCCAGCTTCAATTCCGGGTGGCTTCGGAAGTAGACGAACACCGCCGCCGAGGTCAGGGCCATGAGCAGGATCACGCAGAGGGTGGCCAGGTTGGAAAACCAGGCGAACAACTGCAGGATCGGGTCGGCGTCCAGCGCGGCGAAGATCAGCACCACCACGGCGGCGATCAGGCTTTGCAGGACCGAGCCCATGTGCGGGCTCTGGTGTACGCGATGGGTGGTGCCCAAGCGGCTGTGCAGCAAGCCGTCACGGCCGATGGCATAGAAATAACGCGCCGCGGCATTGTGGAACGCCAACAGCCCGGCGTAGATGCTGACCATGAACAGCACCCGGATGATCTGGGTCAGGTGCGGGCCGACAAAGTGATCGGACAGGCCGTAGATGAACGTGGTCGGGTCCTGCAAGGCTTGCAGCGTCGGTACGATCTTGTCGGCCCCAACCCCCACGATCATCGACCAGACCGACAGCGCATAGAAGCCCCCAATCAACAGCACGGAGCTGTAGGTGGCGATGGGAATCGTGCGGTGCGGATTCCTCGCCTCTTCTCCGTAGATCGTCGTGGCTTCGAAGCCGATGAACGCCGCGAAACAGAACAGCAGGCCGATGGATGGCGTGCCGCTGAAGACGTGGCTGCGGTCGAACGAATCGAGATTGATGCCGCTGTCGCCACCGATCTTGAGGATGGCGAAATCCAGCGTCAGGATCGCCAGGTACTCGGCGATCACCACCACAGAGAGCACGCGGGCCGATAAGTCGATCTTGCGATAACCGAGGATCGCAACGCTCACCATCGCCAGCAGCGAGTACGTCCACCACGGCAAGTCCAGGCCGAAGACACTGGCCATCGTGCCGCTGACCACGCCGCCGAACATGCCGTACAGGCCGACCTGGAGAATGTTGTAGGCAAACATCGCCAACACCCCCGCCGCGCCACCGGCCAAGCCACCCAGACCGCGAGAGGTGAAGGCGTAGAAGCCACCGGCGTTGGTCATGTGCCGGGACATGGCGGTGTAGCCCGCCGAAAAGGCCAGCAACACCAACAGCGCCAGCAGCAACAGCACAGGTGTGCCGGCGCCATTGCCAAGCATGATGCCGATGGGGAAGCCGCCGGCGATGACGCTCAAGGGACTGGCCGCCGATATTACGAAGAAGATGATGAAGCCGACACCCAGTGCGCCGCGCTTCAACTCCGTCGAGCTGCTGATCGGGAAAGATACGCTCATTGTTCTTGACCTTATTGTATGAGGCAGTGGCTGCTGGATCGGAGCCGGCCCGCTTCGCCGGCTTCCAGAATCTTGTTGTTCTGCTTGCACGCTGGTTTCGATGCTATGCCCTTGCCAAAACCCTTCGCTATCCCAAAACGGCAGCATCAAAAACAGTGCCCCAAAACAGATCAGTCCCTATGGGGATGAACCCGTGGCGAGGGAGCTTGCTCCCGCTGGCCTGCGCAGCAGGCCCCAAAAAGCGGGGCCGCTTCGCGACCCAGCGGGAGCAAGCTCCCTCGCCACGGGTTCTTCGTATCCTTCGGGGCCGGTGTTTTCTTGGGTGACGCGGATTAGCCCAAATGACAGCTCACAACCGCTGCCGATTCGGGATAACGGAGAGGCGCTTCCTGCCGCAAGATAACCTTGCCCACCCTTCAGACAGGGCTGGGCTCACAACAATAAAAGTCCCCCGCGCAGGAAACCCCAGCATGTTTTTCGCTCGTCTCTCCATCCAATGGCGGATCACCCTTCTGAGCGGCCTGAGCCTGCTCGCGGTCGTCGGGGCATTGACCGGTGCCTCGCTGTATCAGAACCAGCAAGGCGCCACGCTGCTGAAACGGCAAAGCAGCCAGCTACTCGGACAATCGGCGTTGGAGGGCCTGCAAGCACAGGCCTTGGCCCACGGTCAGCGGGTTGAGCGCTTTTTCAGCGAAACGGCGGTTTATGGCGAAGGTTTTGCCCAGCAGGTGCTGCAACTGCGCGCCCAGGCGCAGAACGGACGATTGACGGCCGCGCAACTGCGCCACGACCTGATTGGCCTGACTCGCGAGGCGCTGCTCAAGCGTGAGAAAGTCCTCGGTTTCTATGTCGTGCTGCTGCCCGACGCCCTGGCGACCGAGGATGCCAGCTTTGCCGGACAGCGCGACCTCGCCAGCAACGAAAAAGGCCGCTTTGCCCTGTACTGGTCGCAAAGCCAGCCCGGGCACCTGGTGCAGGAAGTGCTCAGCGAAGCCCAGATCAGCGCCAACACCGCGCCACCGGGCAGCGAGCCGGAAAACGCCTGGTACGTCTGCCCGCAAAACCAGGGGCATACCTGCGTGACGGAGCCCTACGCGATTGAAGTCGAAGGCAAGCAGACCTTGATGAGCAGCATCTCCATACCACTGCTGGACCAAGGCAAAGTCATCGGCGTGGTGGGCATGGACATCAGCCTCGATACCCTCCAGCAACTCGCCGCCAGCCTGGCGAACGACCTGTATCCCGGCCACAGCGAGGTCAGCATCCTCTCCCCGTCGGGGCAAGTGGCCGGCCACAGCGGCGCCGTGACGGAGGCCTCCATCGACGTGCACCAAGCCGTGCAGACCGCCGTGGCAAGCCACCCCTGGCAACTGCAGATCCGCGTGCCGGAAGCGCTCGTGCAAGCGCCCGCCCTGCACATGCAGGCGCAGCTCGACGACAAGCATCGCCAGTCGAACTGGTTCAACCTCAGCCTGGGACTGCTGGCTGCCGGCCTCGGGCTGCTGCTCATCTGGCTCACCGCCTACGGCGTGACACGGCCATTGTTGCGGGTGGCTCATATGCTCGACGCCATTGTCGAAGGTGACGGCGACCTCACCCAGCGCCTGCCCGACGAACGCCACGATGAACTCGGTCAGTTGGCGCGCGGCTTCAACCGATTCCTCGACAAGCTCCAGCCGATCATCCGGGATATCCAGCAAGCGTCCCGGGACACTCGGGACACCGCCGACACGTCTGCGCGGGTCGCCGGAGAAGTCAGCGCAGGCATGCAGCAGCAGTACCGGGAAGTCGAACTGGCGGCGACCGCCTTGCACGAGATGAGCGCCAGCGCCCAGGAAGTGGCGCGCCACTCCCACCAGGCTGCCGATGCCGCAACGGTGGCGGAAAATGCCAGCCGATCGGGACAGGAGATGTTCGCCAACGCCGTCAGCAGCATCGACGCCCTCGACCGGCGCCTGGAGGCAACGCTTGGGCAGGTCAAGGCACTGGCGGACAACAGCCAGCAGATCAGCCAGGTGCTGGATGTGATTTGCGCCATTGCCCAGCAGACCAACCTCTTGGCCCTGAACGCCGCCATCGAAGCAGCTCGGGCGGGCGAACAGGGACGTGGCTTCGCGGTGGTGGCCGATGAAGTCCGGCATTTGGCGAGCAACACCCAGAATTCCGTCGAGCAGATCCGCACGGTGATCGAAGCCTTGCAGCAGCTGAGCCAGGACGTGGTACTCAGCACCCAGTCGAGCCGGGAACTGGCCAGGGGCAGCGTCGTTCACGTCGAACACACCCATGGCGCGCTGCAGCACATCACCCAGGCCGTGGAAGTGATCGAACAGATGAACCAACAGATCGCCAGCGCGGCCCTGGAGCAAAGCTCAGTGGTGGAAGACATCAGCCACCGCGTCAGCGGCATTCGTGGCATCAGCGAAACCCTGGCCGGCCGGATGCAGGAAGCTTCCCAGGCGAGTCACACGCTGCACGCCATGGCCAACCACCAGCAGGAGTTGGTGGGGCATTTTCAGATTTGATTCCAGGGGCGTTACACAATTTCACAGAGCCGCTACAAAGCTTAACCCCTGTCATCGGCCCGGTTCCCTACCATGGACGGTTCAATAGTGGGGAAGCACCATGTCCAAGAAACCTGCCGTCACGCTGGGCCTGTTGATCGGTGCGCTGTTGCTCAGCGGCTGTGATGACACCTCGACCTCGGAAGAATCCGCGCCGCCGGCCAGCGTGCGTATCGAGACCGTCCAGGCTCGATCGCTGTCCATCAGCAACGAGCTGAGCGGCCGGATCGCCGCACCGCGGGTGGCCGAAGTCCGCGCCCGGGTCGCCGGCGTGGTCTTGCAGCGGGTCTACCGCGAAGGCAGCGACGTCAAGCAGGGGCAAGTACTGTTTCGCATCGATCCGGCGCCGTTCAAGGCCGACCTGGACAGCGCCGAGGCGGCGTTGCGCAAGGCCGAGGCCAACGCATTCCAGGCCCGGTTGCAGGCGCAGCGCTATGCCCAGTTGATCGATGACCAGGCCGTCAGCGGCCAGGACTATGACAATGCCCGGGCCAACGTGCGCCAGACGGCCGCCGATGTCGCCGCCAACAAGGCCGCCGTGGAACGCGCCAAGCTGAACCTCGGGTACGCCACGGTGACCGCGCCGATTTCCGGGCGCATCGGTCGGGCCCTGGTGACCGAAGGTGCGCTGGTGGGGCAGAACGAGACCACGCCATTGGCACTCATCCAGCAACTGGACCCGATCCACGCCGACCTTACCCAATCGACCCGTGAACTCAACGACCTGCGCCGCGCCTTTCGCGCCGGCCAGTTGCAAGCGGTCGGCCGGGACCAGGCCAAAGCCACCCTGATCCAGGACGATGGCAGCCCCTATCCGCTGCCCGGCAAGTTGCTCTTCACCGACCTCAGCGTCGACCCAGGCACCGGCCAGATCACCCTGCGCAGCGAGTTCCCCAACCCCGACCTGGACCTGCTGCCTGGCAGTTTCATCCGGGTGCGCCTGGAGCAGGCAGTGAACAGCCAAGGCATCACCGTGCCGCAACGGGCGATCCTGCGTGACAGCGCGGGCATCGCCCAGGTGCTGCTGCTGGACGCCGAGCAGAAGGTCAGCCAGCAACCGGTGCAACTCGGCGCGGCACAACACGATCGCTGGATCGTCACTGAGGGTTTGAAGCCGGGCGACCGCATCGTCGTCGAGGGTGTCCAGCACGCTCGCCCCGGTGAAAAAGTCCAGGTCGATGACTCCCCTCTTCCCCTCGCCCAGGTTCCCGGGCCACAGGCAGGACGCTAATCCATGCCGCAATTTTTCATCGGCCGCCCGGTGTTCGCCTGGGTCGTCGCGCTGTTCATCCTCCTGGCCGGGATCCTGGCCATTCCACAACTGCCGGTGGCGCAATACCCGGTCGTGGCGCCGCCGCAAATCGAGATCTACGCGGTGTACCCGGGCGCGTCGGCGCAGACCATCGACGAGAGCGTGGTCAGCCTGATCGAGGAAGAACTCAACGGCGCCGACAACCTGCTGTATTTCGAATCCCAGAGCAGCCTCGGCAGCGCCACGATCACCGCGACGTTCCAACCGGGCACGAACCCTGAATTGGCCCAGGTCGATGTGCAGAACCGCCTCAAGGCGGTGGAGTCGCGCCTGCCGCAAGCGGTGACCCAGCAGGGCTTGCAAGTGGACAAGGTCTCCGCCGGTTTCCTGTTGCTGATCACCCTCACCTCCAGCGACGGCAAGCTCGATGACGTGGCGCTCAGCGACTATCTGGCGCGCAACGTGATGAACGAGATCAAGCGCCTGGACGGCGTGGGCAAGGCCCAGTTGTACGGCGCCGAGCGGGCCATGCGGATCTGGATCGATCCGCGCAAGCTGGTGGGTTTCAACCTGACCCCGGCGGACGTCAACGCCGCCATCGTCGCACAGAACGCCCAGGTCTCGGCCGGCAGCCTCGGCGACCTGCCGAGCCGCAGCACCCAGGAAATCACCGCGACCATCGTCGTCAAGGGCCAGCTCTCGACGCCGCAGGAATTCGCCGACATTGTGCTCAAGGCCAACCCCGACGGTTCGACGGTGCGCATCGCCGATGTCGCGCGGGTGGAAATCGGCAGCCAGGAATACCAGTTCTCCACGCGCCTGAACGGCAAGCCGTCGACTGCCGTGGCGGTGCAGTTGTCGCCGGGCGCCAATGCGTTGAACACCGCCACCCTCGTACGGGCGAAGATGGACGAGCTGGCGCGCTACTTCCCGGCCGGCGTGGAATACAAGATCCCCTACGACACGTCGCCGTTCGTCAAAGTCTCGATCACCAAGGTGGTCTATACCCTCGGCGAGGCGATGTTGCTGGTGTTCGCGGTGATGTTCCTGTTCCTGCAGAACATCCGCTACACGCTGATCCCGACGCTGGTAGTGCCGGTGGCGCTGATGGGCACCTTCGCGACGATGCTCGCCCTGGGCTTTTCGATCAATGTGCTGACCATGTTCGGCATGGTCCTGGCCATCGGCATCCTGGTGGACGATGCCATCGTGGTGGTGGAGAACGTCGAGCGGATCATGGCCCAGGAAGGCCTCTCTCCCAAGGACGCGACGCGCAAGGCCATGGGCCAGATCACCGGGGCGATCATCGGCATCACCCTGGTGCTGGTGGCGGTGTTCATTCCGATGGCGTTCATGCAGGGCTCGGTGGGGGTGATCTACCAGCAGTTTTCGTTATCGATGGCGACGTCGATCCTGTTTTCGGCGTTTCTCGCCCTGACCTTGACCCCAGCCCTGTGCGCGACCCTGCTCAAGCCGATCGCGCCAGGCGATCACCACGCCAAACGCGGGTTCTTCGGTGCGTTCAACCGCGGCTTCGATCGATTCGGGGACCGCTACCACGGTTGGGTGGCCTACGCAGTAAGACGCAGCGGCCGTTATCTGTTGATCTACGGCGTGCTGCTGGTGGGCATGGGCCTGCTGTTCAGTCGCCTGCCCTCCTCATTCCTGCCGGTGGAAGACCAGGGCTACACCATCACCGACATCCAGTTGCCGCCGGGCGCGAGCAAGAACCGCACGGTACAGGTCGTCGAACAGATCGAGGCGCACAATGCCGGCGAGCCCGGCGTTGGCGACAGCACGGTGATCCTCGGCTTCAGCTTCTCCGGCAGCGGGCAGAACGCGGCCCTGGCGTTCACCACACTGAAGGATTGGTCGCAGCGCGGCGGCGATGATTCGGCGGCGTCCATCGCCGATCGCGCCAACCAGGCCTTCGGCGCGATCAAGGACGCCATGGTCTTCTCGGTGCTGCCGCCGCCGGTGGACGGCCTCGGTACTTCCAGCGGTTTCGAGTTTCGCTTGCAGGACCGCGGCGGCCTCGGCCATGCCACGCTGATGCAGGCCCGCAGCGAGCTGCTCGCCGCCGCCGAAAAAAGCCCGGTGCTGATGAACGTGCGCGAAAGTGCCCTGGCGGAAGCGCCGCAGGTGCAACTGGAGGTGGATCGCAAGCAGGCGAATGCCTTGGGGATTTCCTTTGCCGACGTCGGTGGCGTGCTGTCCACGGCGGTGGGCTCGGCCTACATCAACGACTTCCCGAACCAGGGGCGCATGCAGCGCGTGGTGGTCCAGGCCGAAGGCGACCAGCGCAGCCAGGTCGAGGACCTGCTGAAGATCCACGTGCGCAACAGCAATGGACAAATGGTGCCGCTGTCGGCGTTCGTCCAGGCCCGCTGGACCCAGGGGCCGGCGCAACTGACCCGCTACAACGGCTATCCGGCGGTGAGCATTTCCGGCGAACCGGCACCGGGCTACAGCACCGGGCAAGCCATGGCCGAAATCGAACGGTTGGTCGCCCAGGGACCAAAAGGCATGGGCCAGGAATGGACCGGCCTGTCGTTGCAGGAACGCTTGTCCGGCAGCCAGGCGCCAATCCTGCTGGGCCTGTCGCTGCTGGTGGTGTTCCTGTGCCTGGCGGCGCTGTACGAGAGTTGGTCGATCCCGACCTCGGTGTTGCTGGTGGTTCCGCTGGGCGTGCTTGGTGCGGTATTGGCGGTGTCGTTGCGCGGCATGCCCAACGACGTGTTCTTCAAGATCGGGCTGATTACCATCATCGGCCTGTCGGCGAAAAACGCGATCCTGATCATCGAATTCGCCAAGAGCCTGTACGACGAAGGCCACGACCTGGTCGACGCCACGCTCCAGGCCGCGCGCCTGCGCTTGCGGCCGATCATCATGACCTCGTTGGCGTTCATCCTCGGCGTGGTCCCGCTGGCGATCGCCACGGGGGCCAGCTCGGCGAGCCAGCAGGCCATTGGCACCGGCGTGATCGGCGGGATGATCACGGCCACGCTGGCGGTGGTGTTTGTCCCGGTGTTCTTCGTGGTGGTGATGAAGCGCGTCACGCGTCGCAAATCCGATTGAGGGTTGGCGGCGCTACTTGCCCTTGAACGCTTCCCGACGGGCCGTGCGCTCGGCGAGGAAGCGTTCACTGATCGATGGTTGCAAGTCCTTGCGTTCAACGGGTACACCGCAACTGGGGCAAACACTCGCCACCCCCACGTCGTGACCACAGGCGCGATGCACAAAGTGCATCGCCAACCCTTCATCCTCGCCCTTGCACCATTTCTCACCCCAGGCGCGCAACGCGTAGATCACCGGATAGAAATCCCATCCCTTGGCGGTCAGCTGGTACTCGTAGCGCAGGGGTTTTTCGTTGTAGGGACGACGCTCCACAAGGCCGTCGGCTTCCAGCGCCTTGAGGCGCGAGGTGAGCATTTGCGGCGTGGCGCCGGTCTGGATCTGGATCTCCTCGAAGCGTGTCGTGCCCATGTACAACTCACGCAACACCAGGATCGTCCACTTATCACCGACCACACCCACCGAACGCGCCACCGGGCACACCGTCTCGTTTGTTTCGTCTTGCTTGTTCATTACTTTTTCCAGAATTCGCAAAGCCACTATTTTTTTCATAGTAACACGGCGATTGCAGATGCGATTCGGCTGTAAAAATACGATGTACGCCGCTATAACATTGACTATATGATTTTCATAGTTAGTATTGAGCGTGCCTTTCCCAACCGGAGCATCGAAGACATGACCCAGCCTGTGTACTCCCCGTCGCGAACCGGCCTGTTGCTGGTCGACCCCTATAACGACTTCCTGTCCGAGGGCGGCAAGCTCTTTCCCTTGCTGGAAAAGGTTGCCCAGGACGTTCACCTCCTCGACAACCTGCGCGCCGCTGTGGCGACCGCTCGGCAACAAGGCATCCAGGTGTTCTACGTGCCCCATCGCCGCTGGCAACCCGGCGACTACGACAACTGGAACCACCCCAATCCGACCCAACGCCTGATCCAGCAACGCCATACGTTCGCAAAAGGCACCTGGGGCGGCGAATGGCACCCGGACTTCGTGCCGCAGGACGGCGACATCATCGTCCAGGAGCATTGGGGCCAGAGCGGTTTTGCCAATACCGACCTCGATTTCCAGCTCAAGCAACAAGGCATCACCCATGTGATTGTGATGGGTTTGCTGGCGAACACTTGCATCGAGTCCACCGCACGTTTCGCCATGGAGCTCGGTTACCACGTGACGCTGGTGCGCGACGCAACCGCCGCGCTCAGCCCGGAAATGATGCACGCGGCGCACGAGTTGAACGGTCCGACATTCGCCCACAGCATCGTCGATACAGGCACGCTCATTTCGACCTTGCAACCGCATTGAAGGACCGCGCCATGCCCGCGTCGAACGTGATCCCCGCTCGCCTGGTCGGCGTGATGGCCGTGTGTTGCGCCCTGGCCGTGTCGACCCTTTACTACCATCAACCGTTGCTGCCGATGATGGCCGCGTCGTTCGGCCTGACCTCGACCCAAGCCGGGCTGATCGCCACGCTGACGCAACTCGGTTATGGGACGGGCCTGCTGCTCATCGTGCCCCTCGCCGATTGCCGACAACCCCGTCGCTTGGCATTGCGGGCCATCGGGGCAAACGCCGTCGCGCTGCTCGCCTGCGCAGCGGCGCCGAGTTTCGCGCTGCTGTGCGTCGGCAGTTTCCTGGTTGGGGTGACGGCGATTACCGCACAGCTGATCATCCCTGCCCTGTCGGGTCTGGCCGCGCCCGCGGAACGCGGCCGGGTGGTCGGGACGTTGCTGAGCGGACTGTCCGCCGGATTACTGTTGGCGCGGACCTTCGGTGGCCTGCTCGGCGAGCACTGCGGTTGGCGATCGGTGTTCTGGGTGGCCTCGCTCATCGATGGAGTGCTGTTGTTGATCGTTGCTGGAAATCTACCCGCTCTGACGAGCCTTTCTCCCATGCGTTATGGCGCGCTGATGCGTTCCCTCGGCAGCCTGTTGCGCGAGGAGCCGGTACTGCGCTTCTGCGCCGCGAGCGGCTTCCTGATTTTCGCCGCCTTCAGTGCCTTATGGGCCACGCTGGCCGCGCTGCTGACCCAGCCGCCGTACACGTTCGGCTCGACCACCATTGGCCTGTTCGGCCTGGTGACAGTGTTGGGCATCGTCGCATCGCCCCGCATCGGCACGTTAGTCGATCGCCTGGGCGCCCGGACGCTGACCGTCGCGGGTACGACAGTGCTGGTCGTCGGTTTCGTCTTCATCGGGGCCGGCGGACAGCACCTGGGCTGGCTGATTGTCGGCATGGTGCTGTTGGACTTCGGCAACCGGGTCGGGCTGGTGGCCAATCAGGCACGCGTCCAAACCCTGCGCGCCGAGGCCCGCAGCCGATTGAACACGGTGTTCATGGGTTCGTATTTCCTGGGCGGTGCACTCGGCGCGGCCTTGGGTAACTACGGGGTCCACCGGAGCGGCTGGATCGGACTCGCCACCGTCGGTGCGTTGCTCGCCCTGGCGGCAACCGCCACAAGTGCCCTCGCGCCCCGAGATACCCGCGTCACGTTGGCGGACGCTCAGCCGTGACAGCCGTTCGCTGAGGCTGTGGACCATTGCTACCGCGCGCCTTGTCCACCAGTCGCTGCACCCAACCGGCGTCCCGGTCGTTGACCACGGCGTAACGGTCCGGCGGGAAAAAGCCCCAGCGATGGGATGCTTCGGCGAGGCGGCTGAACTCATCGGCGGACAGCCAGTACGAGGATTCCGTCAGCGGCAAAGGCGCACCGTCAAAGCGCTGGCCCAGCATCAGCTGGGTCCCAGGGGCAAAGGCAATCGCCAATTGCTGCTGGGGCTTCATCCGCAGGTCGGGCGCAGGCATTCGCCTGGCCTGTCCATGGCGGAAGACGCCGGGAATTTCCTCCGTGAGCACCAGCCAGTGCCCGGCCGAGGTCATGGCCAGGATCCATTGCGACACGCCGCAGCTTTGCACGCGCACCAGCTTGTCGTCTTGCCAGAGCGTGAGGCTGAGGGCCTCGGGATTATCATCGCAGGACCAAAGGCTGATGCCCGAGACCAGCGTATGACGCTCAAGCTCGACCACCCCTTCATCCGGCATCGAGTGCCAGTAGCGCTTGGTCGGGTCGCGTGAATCGCGCCGGTAATTGGACGAGGCCCAACCGGCGATGAAAAGCACAGTCGCCAGCACCTGCCAGCCCCAGGATCCATCGATGATCCGGTCGACATCCAGGCCGGGGACGAACCATTTCTCAACGAGGCCCAGGCCAATCACGAACGCCAGGCTTGGCAGCATCAGGCCAACGCTTACCGGTGCCGCCAGCACCATGACCCAGCTGAAGCGATGCGTTGACGCACGCTCGCGCGCCCTGGCCAACTCCTCTGGGAGCATCGGTGATTGCTCGCGAGGGCCGATGGTTGGATCAGGCGTCTCGAAGCGGATCATTTGTTTGTAGAGTTCGTCACTCATGCTGAGGCCCGACACTGGCTTGTGCCCTGTCCACCAATCGTTGCACCCAGCGGGCGTCCTCGGTATTGACCACGGCGTAACGGTCCGGCGGGAAGAAAATCCAGTGATGGGCGGCTTCGGTGAGGCGCTTGATCTCATCGGCGGACATCCAATAGGGCGTTTCCACCAAGGGCACAGGCGCGCCCTCAAAGCGTTGGCCCAGCATTAGCTGGGTTCCGGGTGCGAAGGCAATCGCCAAGTGCTGACGGGGTTGCAGCTGCTTGCCCTTCTCGGGCATCCGCCCTTCTCGCCCATAGCAGAAGTCACCGGGGAACTCATCCTTGAGCACCAGCCAGTGGCCGGCCGCGGTCATGGCCAGGATCCACTGCGACACGCCGGAGCTTTGCACGCTCACCAGCTTGTCGTTCTTCCACAGGGTGAGGCTGTTGCAGTCCGGGTCAAAGTCGTTGGCCCAAAGGCTGATACCCCTGATCAGCGTATGACGCTCAAGCTCGACCAATCCTTGGTCCGGCAACGATTGCCAGTAGCGCTTGGTCGGGTCCCGTGAGTCGCGCAGGTAATTGGACACGGCCCAAGCGGCGACGAAAAGCACGGTCGCCAGCGCCAGCCAGCCCAGGGAATCACCGACGATCCGGTCGACATCCAGGTCCGGGGCGAATAACTTCTGGGTCAGGCCCAGGATGGTCAAGTACGCCAAGCCTGGCAGCACGATGCCCATGCTCAAGGGCGGCAACAGCACCACGAACCAACTGAAGCGGTTCATGAAGGCACGCTCGCGTGCCCAGGCCAGCTCCTGCGGGAGCATCGGGGATTGCTCGCGTGGAGCGATGCTGGGGTCCGGGGTTTGAAAACGGAAAAACCGTGCGTGGGAGTCGTCGCTCATGGGTCGAATCGTTCTCTCGAATCAGGCGCGCATCTTCGAGGATTTTTCGTGGCGAGGACAGTGCCTATATCTTCGGCAACAGGACTACCGCCTTCGCGAGCAGGCTCGCGAAGGCAGTAGCGAAACCAGTGTTCAGTCCGCCTGCACGGTCACCTGACGCTGCTCACCCAAGCCTGCAATCCCGAGGCGCAGGGTCTGCCCGGGGCGCAGGAACACCGGGTTGGGCTTGATGCCCAGCCCAACACCCGGAGGCGTCCCGGTCGAAATGACGTCGCCCGGTTGCAGGCTCATGCACCGGCTCAGGTAGGCAATCAATTGCGGCACGCTGAAGATCAGCGTACGGGTGTTGCCGTCCTGATAGCGATGCCCGTCGACCTCCAGCCACAGGTCCAGCGCATGCGGGTCGGGGATTTCATCCTTGGTCACCAGCCATGGTCCAAGGGGGCCGAAGGTGTCGAAGCCCTTGCCTTTGTCCCACGTGCCGCCGCGTTCGAGCTGCCACTCGCGCTCCGACACATCGTTGATCACGCAATAACCGGCGACATGCTCCAGGGCGTTCGCTTCGTCGATGTATCGCCCGCCTTTGCCGATGACCACGCCCAGCTCGACTTCCCAATCGGTCTTGAGCGAGCCACGGGGGATCTGGATGTCATCGTTCGGCCCGCAGATGGCGCTGGTCCATTTGTTGAAGATGATCGGCTCCTTCGGCACTTCCATGTTCGACTCGGCGGCATGGTCGGCGTAGTTCAGGCCGATGCAGATGAACTTGCCTACCTGGCCGACGCACGGGCCGATCCGTGGCTGGCCGGCCACCACCGGCAGGCTGCGCGGGTCGAGGGCGGCGAGTTTTGCCAGGCCTTCCGGCCCAATGACATTTCCGGCGATGTCGGGCACATGGCCCGACAGGTCGCGGATCTGATGGTCGTCATCCAGCAGTCCGGGTTTTTCCGAACCTTTTTCGCCGTAACGCAACAGTTTCATGGAGTGCTCCTGTTCAAGTGAAACTCAAAGGCTCATGCCGCCATCGATCACGTGCACGGCCCCCGTGGTGTAGGCGGACGCGTCGCTGCCCAGGTACAGCGCCAGTTGCGCGATTTCCTCGGTGCTGCCAATGCGCCCCATGGGCTGGCGGTCGAGAAACTGCCGGTAGACCTCTTGCTCCTCGACGCCCTGCTGCGCGGCCTGGTCGGCAATGCGCTGGCGCAACGATGGAGAATCCACGGTGCCGGGACAGATCGCGTTGCAGCGAATGCCCTGGCTGACGAAGTCGATGGCGACGGATTTGGTCAGCCCCACCACCGCGGCCTTGCTGGCAGCATAGGCGAAACGATTGGGCACGCCCTTGATGCTGGAAGCCACCGAGGACATGTTGATGATCGAACCGCCGCCACGGGCCAGCATGCCCGGCAGGAAGGCGCGGATCATGCGGTACATGGCCGTGACATTCAGGTCCATCGAGCGCGCCCAGGCCGCTTCGTCGCAGTCGAGGATGTTGCCGCTGTGCACGACGCCTGCGCAGTTGAACAGCACGTCCAGTCCACCGATTCGCTCGCGGGCCGCGTCGATGGCCCTGGCCGAGGTGACGTCTAGCGTAATGGCAGTCACCCCATCGATACCCGCCAGCGCGCGAATATCAATGTCACTGGCGAACACCTCGGCGCCGGCCTGGGCGAAGGCTACCGCGCTGGCCAGGCCGATGCCCTGTCCGGCCGCTGTCACCAGCACCCGCTTGTTCCGCATGCTCATGCTGTCTCCAATTGCGCCGCCGGGGCCGCGCTTTTAGGTGTCCGGCCGAGCATCGAGGCCGGGATGGCCAGGATCAACCCGCCACTGACCAACAGGCACAGCGCCAGGACGTAGGTACCGTTGTTGATATTGCCCGTGAGCGTCTCGGCCACGGCGGTGATCATCGATCCGGTGAACCCCGACAGGTTGCCGATGGCGTTGATCATGCCGATGCCGGCTGCGGCAGCAACGCCCGACAGCACGGTGCCCGGCAGGGTCCAGAAGATCGGCATCAGGCTGAGAATCCCCGAAGCGGAGACGCTGAGGAACAGCACTGACAGCACCAGGTTATCGGCGAAGTAAGCACTGAGGATCAGCCCCGCGCCACCGATGAAGGCTGGAATCGCCGCGTGCAGGCGGCGCTCGCCGGTGCGATTGGAATGCCGGGCGTTGAGCAGCATCGCCACCACCGCCACCGAGTAGGGAATGGCGGTGAGCAAACCGATGTGCAGGCTGTTGGTGATGCCAGTGCTCTTGATGATCGACGGCATCCAGAAGGCCAGGCCATAGAAACCGGTGTTGAACGTCAGCAGGATCAGCACCAGCAACCACACCCGAGGGTTGAAGAACACCTCGCCCAAGCGTGTCGCCTTGCCGTGGTTGTCGGTTTGAAGATTGGCCTTGAGCATGGCTTTTTCCGCCGCCGAAAGCCACTTGGCCTTGTCGATGTTGTCCGCCAGGCAGACAACCACCACGACCGCCATGATGATCGAAGGAACCCCCTCGATCAGCAACATCCACTGCCAGCCGGACAGGCCGTGCACACCCTGCATGCTGTTCATCAGCCAGCCGGACAATATGCCGCCGAGCGTCAGGCTGACCGGCAATGCCAGCAGGAACCCGGACATCACCCGGCTCTGCCGATGGGTCGGGAACCAGTAGTTGAGGTAAAGGATCACGCCAGGAAAAAAGCCCGCTTCGCAGATCCCCAGCAGGAAACGCAGCACGTAGAACATCGTGCTCGATTCGATGTGGAAGAACGCCGCCAGCGGCACGGTGTAGGCCACCGCCATGGAAATCACCGCCCAACTGAGCATGATCCGGGCGATCCAGAACCGCGCGCCAAAGCGATGCAGCAACAGGTTGCTGGGCACTTCGAACAGGAAATAGCCCCAGAAAAACATACTGGCGCCCAGCGCGTACACGGTGTTGCTGAATTGCAGCTCGTTGAGCATGTCGAGCTTGGCGAAACCGATGTTCACCCGGTCGAGGTAGGCCGCCATGTAGCACAACAGCAGGACCGGCAGGATTCGCCAGATCACCTTGCGGTAGGTCCGGTCCTCGAAATCGAGTTCGCCGGCTTGCGCCTGGGCGGGCAAATGCTCGGAGATGGTTTGCATGAGGTAACCCCTGATTGTTTTTATTGGGTCACGTCGAATGAGTGAATCATCCGGCGATTGAACGAGGACTCTACTGTCGGGAAGCGATTCTTTCCCAATGGCATTTTTGGATTACTTGATAACGGGGTGTTATCAGAGACCTAGAAACTGGCACGAGGAATGTAAGTCAAACTACATAACCTGTGGCGAGGGGATTTATCCCCGCTGGGCTGCGCAGCAGCCCCAACAAACTCCCACAAGTAACCTGACAGAACGTAGAGGCTGGATTTAGGGCTGCTGCGCAGCCCAGCGGGGATAAATCCCCTCGCCACAGGCATTCAACGGCTCAGTCGGGCGTTGTCCTTGAGGATCTCGGCAAACTCCAGCGCCGCGCCCACCAGCGGCTCGTCCTTGCGGGTCAGGATGCCGTAGTCCTGCGGCACCAGGTGCAGCGGAGTGTCGAGGGTCTTGAGCTGGCCGCTTTCGAGCAGTGGGTCGACCATCGCATTGGGCAGCATGCCGATCATGGGCCCGCGTTGCAGCACCTGGAGGAAGGTCTGCATGGAAATCGTATCGATGGTGTTGCGCGGCATGCCCACCCCGGCTTCGGCGAAGGCCAGTTCCATACGCGCGCGAATCGGCGTGCCGACCGGATACAAAATCCACGGCAGATCCACCAGTTGCTGCAACGACGTCGGCCCCGCATCGGCGAGCGGATGGCGATCATTGACCACGATGCAGAACGGTTCGGGGGCCAGGGGTTGGAAGTCATAGCGCTGCTGCTGGCTCTGATCGGTAAAGCGCGCCACGGCCAGGTCGAGCTTCTTTTCTTCAAGCATCTTCATCAGGTGATTGCTGGTCTGCTCCACCACCTCGATGGACAGCAAGGGCCAGCGCTGCTTGATCTGCAGGATCGCCTCGGGCAGCGCCACCGCCGTCGCGGCGAAAATACCGCCGACCTTGAGGTAACCGTGGCCGCCTTCGCGCAGGCTGCTGATCTGCTCGACGAACGAACGGGCGTCATTCAGGGCGATTTGCGCATAGCGCAGCACGTGCTCACCCAGGGCGGTGGGCGGCATGCTGCGCGGTCGGCGCTCGAACAGGGCGAAGCCGAGCAGGTTTTCGATTTCCTTGAGCATCTTGCTTACAGCCGGCTGGCTGAGGTTCATCTGCTCGGCCGCCAGATGCATGTTGCAGGTGCGTCCCAGGGTGTCGATCAGCAACAGATGGCGAAATTTGAGCCAGCCGCAAAAGCTGGAAAAGGACAGGTCGGACATGGGCATTCCTCGGCGGCGCAATAACCGGGCGTTATCGGATACTGAATATATCTCATTGGAGTTCATCGACAACGCGCCCTAGCGTGAAGGCTTTACGAACCAGGAAGCCTGTCCATGTCGCTATTGCTTACTCCCGAGAACACTCTGCCGGTCGATGGCGTGGCCGGTACCCTGATCGGTCGCGCCTGGGTCCCGGGGCGGATCGCCGGGCCTTCGCCGATCGTGCTGCGCAGTGACGGCGCGTTCGACCTCTCGGAGCATTTCGCGACCTTGAGCGATCTGCTGGAAACCCCCTCGCCCCTCGCGGCGGCGCGACAGGCACCGGGCAGTTTCCTGGCCAGCGTCGAAGACCTGTTGGCCAACACCGGCCCCCACGCCGATCCGGCCAAGCCGTTCCTGTTGCCGCCGCTGGATCTGCAAGTGATCAAGGCCGCCGGCGTGACCTTCGCGGCGAGCATGATCGAACGGGTGATAGAGGAGCAGGCCGGCGGCGACGCGGCCCGGGCCGAAGCCGTGCGCGCCACGGTCCACGGTGTGATCGGCGATAACCTGCGCTCGATCGTGCCGGGTTCCGAGCAAGCCATGCGGCTCAAGGCGTTTCTTATCGAGCAAGGCATGTGGTCGCAATACCTGGAAGTCGGCATCGGCCCGGACGCGGAAATCTTCACCAAGGCGCCGGTCCTGGCCGCCGTGGGCAGCGGCAGCCAGATCGGCATTCACCCGGCCTCGCAATGGAACAACCCGGAACCGGAGGTGGTGCTGGCGGTGAACAGCCGTGGCCAGATCCACGGCGCCACCCTGGGCAACGACGTCAACCTGCGGGACATCGAGGGCCGCAGCGCGCTGTTGCTGAGCAAGGCCAAGGACAACAATGCATCGTGCGCCATCGGGCCGTTCATTCGCCTGTTCGACGAGCAGTTCAGCCTGGACGACGTGCGCGCTTGTCAAGTCGACCTGCAAGTACACGGCGAAGACGGCTACCACCTGCACGGCTGCAGCTCCATGAGCCAGATCAGCCGTGATCCGCAAGACTTGGCCGGCCAGACTCTCAACGCCAACCATCAATACCCGGATGGCTTCCTGCTGTTTCTCGGTACCCTTTTCGCCCCCACCGAGGACCGTGATCTTGCCGGCAGCGGCTTTACTCACAAACTCGGTGACCGGGTCAGTATCAGCAGCCCGCTACTGGGCGGCCTGCATAACCAGGTGACCCACAGCTGCAACGCCGCGCCGTGGACCTTCGGTGTCGGCGCGCTGTTGCGTAATCTTGCCGCACGGGGACTGCTCGACCGCTGAGCCCGACCGATCGTCGATTCATCCAATTACAAGAGAGAAATGAATCATGAGTGACACGCCAAAACGCCGCCTGCGCAGCGAGCAATGGTTCAACGACCCGGCCCACGCGGACATGACCGCGCTGTATGTCGAACGCTACATGAACTACGGCATGACCCGCGAAGAGCTGCAATCGGGCCGCCCCATCATCGGCATCGCCCAGACCGGCAGCGACCTGACGCCCTGCAACCGCCATCACCTGGAACTGGCGCAACGGGTCAAGGCCGGTATCCGCGACGCTGGCGGCATTCCGATGGAATTTCCGGTTCACCCCATCGCCGAACAGTCTCGACGGCCCACGGCGGCGCTGGACCGTAACCTGGCTTATCTGGGCCTGGTGGAAATCCTCCACGGTTATCCGCTGGACGGCGTGGTGCTCACCACCGGTTGCGACAAGACCACCCCCGCCTGCCTGATGGCGGCGGCGACCACCGACCTGCCGTCGATCGTGCTGTCCGGCGGGCCGATGCTCGACGGCCGCCACAAGGGCGAGCTGATCGGCTCCGGCACAGTGCTCTGGCACGCACGCAACCTGATGGCCGCTGGCGAGATCAACTACGAAGGCTTCATGGAAATGACCACGGCGGCTTCGCCGTCGGTGGGCCACTGCAACACCATGGGCACCGCCCTGTCGATGAACGCATTGGCCGAAGCCCTGGGCATGTCGTTGCCGGGTTGCGCAAGCATTCCGGCGCCCTACCGCGAGCGTGGGCAGATGGCCTACGCCACCGGCAAGCGCATCTGCGAACTGGTGCGCCAGGACGTGCGCCCCTCGCAGATCATGACCCGCGAGGCGTTCGAGAACGCCATCGCTGTCGCCTCTGCACTTGGCGCATCGAGCAACTGCCCGCCGCACCTGATCGCCATCGCCCGGCACATGGGCGTCGAGTTGAGCCTGGACGACTGGCAACAAATCGGCGAGGACGTGCCGCTGTTGGTCAACTGCATGCCCGCCGGCA
>NZ_JAOSHO010000150.1 GCF_025917275.1 Pseudomonas agronomica
GCCCTTCGCCATCCAGAAGGCAGGTTGAATGCTCCGTGTGTCAGCCAAGGTTCAGGCGACACATGTTAACAAGGGCTTTGTTGCGTATTCCTCAACAGTGAATGTTGCGCCCGGCGGTGTTTAAACCGGATGAGGGGGTTTAACATGGCCGGCCGCCGCGTCGGGCTAGTGACGTTGCGCAAATGGTTCCAGACAAGGAGTTGAAAGAATGACCGTTTCGTTTGCCATCAAGGCCTCGGTGTTGCTGCTGTTCCTCGGCAGTACACTTTATGTGCATTTGCGTGGCAAGGCGCGCTTGCCGGTGCTGCGCCAGTTCGTCAACCATTCGGCATTGTTCGCCCCATACAACGCCTTGATGTACCTGTTTTCCGGCGTGCCTTCCAAGCCGTACCTCGATCGCAGCAAGTTCCCCGAGCTGGACGTGCTCAAGGAAAACTGGCAAGTGATCCGCGACGAAGCGATGCACCTGTTCGACGAGGGCTACATTCGCGCCGCCGAGAAAAACAACGATGCCGGCTTTGGCTCGTTCTTCAAGAAAGGCTGGAAGCGCTTCTACCTCAAGTGGTACGACAAGCCCCTGCCGTCGGCCGAGTTGCTGTGCCCCAGGACCGTCGAGCTGGTCAGCCAGATTCCCAATGTGCGAGGCGCGATGTTTGCCTTGTTGCCGGGGGGCAGCCACCTCAACCCCCATCGCGATCCGTTTGCCGGGTCCCTGCGCTATCACCTGGGGCTGTCCACGCCCAATTCCGATGATTGCCGGATCTTCGTCGACGGGCAGATCTACGCCTGGCGCGACGGTGAAGACGTCATGTTCGATGAAACCTATGTGCACTGGGTCAAGAATGAGACGCCACATACTCGGGTGATTCTGTTCTGCGATGTCGAGCGGCCGTTGCGCAACCGGTTGATGACCCGGCTCAACCGCGCCATCAGTGCATTCCTCGGGCGCGCCACTGCACCGCAGAACCTCGACGACGAGCGCGTCGGCGGTATCAACCAGGCCTATGCCTGGAGCAAGTCCTTCAGTGACGGTATCAGCGGCAAGGTCAAGCAATTCAAGCGCAAGCACCCCAAGGCCTATCGGGTCATGCGCCCGGTGCTGGCGGTCGCTGTGTTGACCGCGCTGGGCTACTGGTTGTTTGTTTAAATATTGCGTTACACATCGAGCGCTGGTTATAGTCAGCGCTCGGTTTTCGGACCCATCCTCCAAGAGATCGGCTCATGCCTGCATTCCCTTTCACCGCGGTCGTGGTTCCAGCGTTCAACGCTGGCGTCGTGCCGTGCGGGAATCGGTCGCCTGAGCAGATCGGTCAATACCCTCCACCTGTCAGTCGCTCACCGGTGTACGCCTGCGTATCACCGCCGGGTGTTGGTGTTCAGGGCTGATCGGCAACGGTTGCCGTTCCCTGTGCCCGCCTGAAAAAACGACTGGATTTCAGCTTCGGCTGAGTTGGCTTCTTGCCTGACTACAGGTGGTATTCATGTTTTCCCTTTCCAAAAATGCCTTATTGGCGGCGGCTTCCACGAGCCTGTTCGTCCTGCTGTGGAGCAGCGGGGCGATCTTTTCCAAACTGGGCCTGGCCCACGCGTCACCTTTCGCTTTCCTGCTGATCCGTTTTGCTATCGCGCTGTGTGCGTTGGTGCTGTTGATACCCATGTTGAAGTTCAAGTTGCCCAAGGTCGGCAAGCCGATGGGATACGCGGCGGCGACCGGCCTGGTGTTACTGGGCGCCTATCAGATTTTCTATCTGCTGGCGCTGCAACTGAACGTCACCCCCGGAGTGATGGCCACGCTGATGGGGGTGCAGCCGATCCTTACCGTGGTGCTCATGGAACGCCAGCGTTCCTGGCAACGGATGTTCGGCCTGGCGCTGGGGTTGGTGGGCTTGATCATGGTGGTGTATCAGGGCATCGGCCTGGCCGGCATGTCCCTGGCGGGCATGCTGTGCGGGTTGTTGGCGTTGGTGAGCATGACGGCAGGATCCATCATGCAGAAGCGCATTACCGATAATCCCCTTGGCACGCTTCCAGTCCAGTACTTGGCCGGCCTCGTGTTGTGCGCGGTGTTCGTTCCGTTCCAACCTTTCCACTTCGAGCACAGCGCGGGTTTCATCGTGCCAGTGTTGTGGATGGGGCTGGTGGTGTCGGTGTTGGCGACATTGCTGCTGTACCGGCTGATCGCCCGGGGCAACCTGGTCAACGTCACCAGCCTGTTCTACCTGGTGCCGGCGGTGACGGCGATCATGGACTACCTGGTGTTCGGCAACCGGTTGGCGTTGTTGAGCTTGCTGGGGATGGCGCTGATCGTTGTCGGGCTGGTGTTTGTGTTTCGTAAAAGCCGCTAGCTAGTCGCTGGCAGCACCATCGCTTTCGCGAGCAGGCTCGCTCCCACAGGGATTGCGCGTAACCTGTGGGAGCGAGCCTGCTCGCGAAGCTTTTCGGCTACATCAATGAACTACCGACTAGACACCCCAGGCTTCAACACCAACCACAATGCCGCCGCAATCAACACCCCGCCATACACATGCGCCATGCCCAACGGCTCATCCAGCAACAACGCGCCCCACAACACGCCGAACGGCGGGATCAGAAAGGTCGTGGTCATGGACTTGACCGGGCCGATGGAGCTCAGCAGCCGGAAATAAAGAATATAGGCAAATGCCGTACACACCAGGCCCAGGCCCAGCAGTGACAGCCAGACGCTCCAGCCACCCCAACTGGCCGGCGGATGGGTGATCACGCTGTAGCCAAACAGTGGCAGCAGGAAGAGCGTGGCGCCGAACATGCTGCCCAGGGCAGACAGGCGGCTGTCCAGCCCGCCTTGATGATCGAGCCAGCGCCGGGTGAGGAAACCGGCAAAGCCGTAGCAGGTGGTCGCGAGCAGGCAGGCGAGAGCGCCCATCAACAGTTGCCGGTCGAACGCCACCGGGCCGGCGCGGGTGAGGATCGCGACGCCCATCAGGCCGAGAAAGACCCCGCTGACCTTGGCTGCCGTAAGTGGCTCACGAAAAAACAACCCACCGATCAGAACGCCCATCAACGGTGTCGTCGCGTTGAAGATCGCCGAATAGCCGGCCGGCAACACTTGGGCTGCCAAGGAATAGAACGTCGCCGGAATGCCCGAGTTGATCAAGCCCAGTACCATCACGGCTTTGAGCTTGCCGCGAAAATTCCAGTCGACGCGCATCAGGGCGAGGATGACCACCAGGCCGACGAAGGCGATGGAAACGCGGAAGAAGGCGGTGGGAATCGTGCCAATGACCGGGGCGATGATGCGCATGAACAAAAAGCTCGCGCCCCAGATGGCGGCCAGTGACAGCAAACGCAGGATATCGACGAGGTTCACCAGTGTGTCCTTCCTTGATCGGGCCGCAAGTGTCGCCCCGCCAAACACCGATGGCAATGGTTGCGTTGCCGAGGGATTGGCCTCTAAGCTCAGTCGCCAATAACAAGCATGACCCGCCGAGGTTCACCCTATGCCGCAGCCATGGCCCGCCACCGATATCGCCCGTTCGATCCTCGACGGCTTCGACGATTATCGCGAGCATTTCCGGCAGATCACCGATGGCGCCCGCGCCCGGTTCGAGCAGGCCCAATGGCTGGAGGCGCAGGCGGCATCGGCGGCGCGCATCAATCTGTATGAAGAAAAAGTCTTCGAAACCGTCGCCCGGTTGCGCAACGCCTTTGCTGCCGAAACCTTGATGGATGTCGGCTGCTGGCCGCTGGTGAAAAGCGCCTACATCAGCCTGATCGACCTGCGCTTTGACGACGAATTGTCGGAGACCTGGTACAACTCGATCTTCTGCGGCCTGTTCAGCCATGACCTGATCAGCGACGGCACCATGTTCATCCACACGACGCGGCCAAGCCTGCGCCGTGCCCGCGCGGCCCAGACCCGTAGCTACAAGCCCCAAGGGCAACTGGACAAGATGCTGGTGGCGATCTTCGCCGATTATCGCTTCAGCGAGGATTACGCCGACCTGCCTGGGGACCTGCAACGCCTCGAAAGCCAACTGCGCGAGAACCTGCCGGACTGGGTCTGCAAGGACCCGGAACTGACGGTCGAGCTGTTTTCCTCGGTGCTCTATCGCAACAAGGGCGCTTACCTGGTGGGCCGCATCTACACCCGCGACGACCAATGGCCGCTGGTGATCCCGCTACTGCACCGCGAAGGTCGCGGTATCCAGATCGACGCGCTGATCACCGACGAGGCGCAGGTGTCGATCATTTTCTCGTTCACCCGTTCGTACTTCATGGTCGACGTGCCGGTGCCGGCGGAATTCATCGGTTTTCTCAAGCGCATCCTGCCGGGCAAGCACATCGCCGAGTTGTACACCTCGATTGGTTTCTACAAGCACGGCAAGTCGGAGTTCTACCGCGCCTTGATCAACCACCTGGCGAACACCGACGACCGATTCATCATGGCGCCGGGCGTGCGCGGCATGGTCATGAGCGTGTTTACCCTGCCGGGCTTCAACACGGTGTTCAAGATCATCAAGGACCGTTTCTCACCGTCGAAAAACGTCGACCGGGCCACGGTCATCGAGAAGTACCGACTGGTGAAAAGCGTCGACCGGGTCGGGCGCATGGCCGACACCCAGGAGTTCGCCGATTTTCGCTTTCCCCTGGGCAAGTTCGAGCCGGCCTGCCTGGAGGAACTGCTTGAGGTCGCGCCGTCCACGGTGTCGGTGGAAGGCGACACCGTGTTGATTCGCCACTGCTGGACTGAACGCCGGATGACGCCCCTGAACCTCTATCTGGAAAATGCCAATGAGGCCCAGGTGCGCGAGGCGCTGGAAGATTATGGCTTGGCGATCAAACAGCTGGCGGCGGCCAATATCTTCCCCGGCGACATGCTGCTCAAGAACTTCGGCGTGACCCGCCACGGCCGCGTGGTGTTCTACGACTACGATGAAATCTGCTTCCTCACCGAAGCCAATTTCCGCCATATCCCCCAGCCGCGCACGCCGGAAGATGAGATGGCGTCCGAGCCCTGGTATTCCATCGGCCCGCTGGATGTCTTCCCGGAAGAATTCCCGCCGTTCCTGTTCGCCGATGCCGGCCAGCGCAAGCTCTTCGACCAGTTGCATGGCGAGTTGTACAACGCTGACTACTGGAAAGGCCTGCAAGAGGCGATCCGAGCGGGGAAGGTGATCGATGTGTTTCCATATCGGCGCAAGGACCTGGACAGCGAGTAACCTCCAGGCAAACGCGTTTCCCTCGCCACAACAGCATTCCTTGACGCAGATCCCCTGTGGGAGCGAGCTTGCTCGCGATAGCGGTGTGTCAGTCGACATTCATGTTGGTTGATCCACCGCTATCGCGAGCAAGCTCGCTCCCACAAGGTGTGGCTGTTTCTGTGCTCGGCGCAATTGCCGCAAATCTGCGACAATCGCCCCCTCGCTCAAACCGACGACCCCTGCGTACCTGATGACCGACCAAGCCCCCACAATCGACAAACTGCTGAAAAACCTCGATCACGCCATGCTCGCCGACCGTCACCGGTTGCGGCGGCAGTTGCTCGAGCTGCGCAAGAAACCCGACGAGGCCAAGCTGGCCCAGTGGGTGGCGCGCATGCAGGCGTCGTGTGACCAGGTGCTGGCGCGCAAGGCGAGCGTGCCGTCGATTCGCTACGACGACAACTTGCCGATCGCCGCCAAGCGCGACGAAATCAAGGAGGCGTTGCTCAAGCATCAGGTGTTGATCATTGCCGGCGAAACCGGCTCGGGCAAAACCACGCAGTTGCCGAAGATCTGCCTGGAAATCGGCCGCGGCCAGCAGGGCTTGATCGGCCACACCCAACCGCGCCGCATCGCCGCCCGCAGCGTCGCCAGCCGTGTCGCCGAAGAGCTGGCCACGCCGTTGGGGGCGCTGGTGGGTTATCAGGTGCGCTTCGAGGACCAGAGCGACGCCAACACCCTGATCAAGCTGATGACCGACGGTATCCTGCTGGCCGAAACCCAGAATGATCGCTACCTCGAACGCTACGACACGATCATCGTCGACGAAGCCCACGAGCGCAGCCTGAACATCGACTTTTTGCTTGGCTATCTCAAGACCCTGCTGCCGCGTCGCCCCGACCTGAAGGTCATCATCACCTCGGCGACCATCGACCTGGAGCGTTTCTCCAAACACTTCGATGACGCGCCAATCGTCGAAGTCTCGGGTCGCACTTTCCCGGTGGAAACCTGGTATCGCCCGCTGACCCTGGAGCAGGACGAGGAGGGCAACCGGGTCGAGGACGACTTGACCGTCGATCAGGCGATCCTCGCCACCCTCGACGAAATCGCCGCCTACGAGCGCAGCGAACGCCGCAGTCCCGGCGATGTGCTGGTGTTTTTGCCGGGTGAACGGGAGATTCGCGACGCCGCGGAGATGCTGCGCAAGGCCCAGCTCAAGCACACCGAAATCCTGCCGCTGTATGCACGCTTGTCGCCGGCCGAACAACAGCGGATCTTCCAGTCCCACCCGGGGCGTCGGGTGGTGCTGGCGACCAACGTCGCCGAAACCTCGCTGACCGTGCCGGGCATTCGCTACGTGATCGACAGCGGCACCGCGCGCATCAGTCGCTACAGCTATCGCGCCAAGGTCCAGCGCCTGCCTATCGAAGCCATTTCCCAGGCCAGCGCCAACCAGCGCAAGGGCCGCTGCGGGCGGGTCGAGCCAGGGATCTGCGTGCGGCTGTACAGCGAAGAGGATTTTCTTGGACGGCCGGAGTTCACTGACCCGGAAATCCTGCGCACCAACCTGGCGGCGGTGATCCTGCAGATGCTGCACCTGCGCCTCGGCGAGATCACCGACTTCCCGTTCATCGAACCGCCGGACGGCAAGGCCATCAGCGACGGTTTCAACCTGCTGCAAGAACTCTCGGCGGTGGACCGCAACAGCCAACTGACGCCGTTGGGTCGGCAGTTGGCGCGTTTGCCGGTGGACCCGCGCATGGGCCGCATGCTGCTGGAAGCGGCGAAACTTGGCAGCCTCCAGGAAGTGCTGATCGTCGCCAGCGCCATGTCGATCCAGGACCCGCGCGAACGTCCGCCGGAGCGCCAACAGGCCGCCGACCAGGCCCACGCCCAATGGAAGGACGCGGATTCGGACTTTGCCGGGCTGGTCAATCTGTGGCGCGGTTTTGAAGAGCAGCGCCAGGCCCTGACCGCCAGCCCGCTGCGCAACTGGTGCCGCAAGAACTTCCTGAATTATTTGCGCCTGCGCGAATGGCGCGACTCCCATCGCCAGTTGAGCCTGATCTGCCGCGACATGCAGCTGAGCCTCAACAAGGATCCGGCCGACTACCCGAAACTGCACAAGGCCGTACTGTCGGGCCTGTTGAGCCAGATCGGCCAGAAAACCGAAGACGGCGACTACCTCGGCGCTCGCCAGCGACGGTTCTGGGTCCATCCCTCGTCGGGCCTGGGCAAGAAGCGTCCGCAGTGGTTGATGACCGCCGAGTTGGTGGAAACCACCAAGTTGTACGCACGCATGGTGGCGAAGATCGAGCCGGACTGGATCGAACCGCTGGCCGGGCACCTGATCAAGAAAAACCACTTCGAGCCCCATTGGGAGAAGAAGCGCGGGCAAGTGGTGGCCTATGAGCAGATCACCTTGTTCGGCCTCATCGTCGTCGGTCGCCGGCCGGTGCACTACGGGCCGGTGGACCCGGTGGTGTCCCGTGAGTTGTTCATCCGCGAGGCGCTGGTACGCGGCGAGATCCAGTCCAAGGCCAAGTGCCTGAGCGCCAACACGCGCTTGCTGGAACAACTCGACGAGCTGGAGGCCAAGGCCCGTCGCCGTGACATCCTCGCGGACGAGGAAACCTTGTTCGCGTTCTACGATGCGCGCCTGCCCGCCGAGATCCACCAGACCGCGACGTTCGACAGTTGGTACCGGATCAACAGCCAGAAAGACCCGCAGCTGCTGATCATGCGTGAAGAAGACGTACTGGCCCGCGAGGCGAGCGAGGTGACGGCCAACCAGTACCCCGACACCTTGCGTGTCGGTGACCTGACCTTGCCGTTGAGCTATCACTTCGAACCCAACCATCCCCGCGACGGTGTGACGTTGCGGGTGCCGGCGCCGTTGCTGCCGATGCTCCCGCCGGATCGCCTGGACTGGTTGGTGCCGGGGATGATCGAAGCCAAGTGCATCGCCCTGGTGCGCAACCTGCCCAAGGCCTTGCGCAAGAACTTCGTGCCGGTGCCGGACTTCGTCAAGGCGGCGCTGCAACGCATTACATTTGCCGAGGGCTCGTTGCCGCAGTCGTTGGGGCGAGAGTTGCTGCGCATGACCGGCGCGCGGGTCAGCGATGAAGCCTGGGCGGAAGCTGCGCAGCAGGTGGAAAGCCATTTGCGCATGAACCTGGAAATCGTCGACGGCCAGGGCAAGTTTCTCGGCGAAGGGCGCGACCTGGCCGAACTGACCGCGCGCTTTGCCGAAGCCAGCCAGGCTGCGTTGGCCGTGCCGCAAACGGCCAAGAGCCAGGAACCGGTGGAGGCGAAAGTCTTCGCGCCGGTGGCCGAGAAAACCCAGCAGAAGATTGCCGGGTTGTCGATGACGGTTTACCCGGCGTTGGTGGAAGAGGGCGGGGTGGTCAAGGAAGGACGCTTCCCGACCCCGGCCGAAGCCGAGTTCCAGCATCGTCGCGCGTTGCAGCGTCTGCTCATGCAGCAATTGGCCGAAACGGCGAAGTTCCTCCGTGCAAAGCTGCCCGGGTTGACGGAGTTGGGCCTGTTGTACCGCGAGCTTGGGCGCGTGGACGGTCTGGTGGAAGACATCCTTTTGGTCAGCCTCGACAGCTGCATCCTTGAGGGTGAGCCGAGCCTGCCCCGTGACGGTGCCGCGCTGGCAGCCCTGGCCGAACGCAAGCGCGGCGGCTGGACCGAACACGCCGAACGCCTGGCGAAACTGACCCTGGACATCCTCAAGCTCTGGCACGGACTGCAAAAACGCTTCAAGGGCAAGATCGACCTGGCCCAGGCCGTGGCCTTGAATGACATCAAGCAACAGCTTAGCCACCTGGTGTACCCGGGCTTCGTGCGGGAAACCCCGCATCAATGGCTCAAGGAACTGCCGCGCTATCTCAAGGCCATCGAGCAACGCTTCGAGAAGCTGGGCAGCCAGGTGCAGAAGGACCGGGTCTGGAGCGGCGAACTGTCCAATCTCTGGGCGCAATACCAGGCCCGCGCCAGCAAACACGCCCAGGAAGGCAAGCGCGATCCGCAATTGGAGCTGTACCGCTGGTGGCTGGAGGAATACCGGGTGTCGCTGTTTGCCCAGCAGTTGGGGACCAAGGTGCCGATCTCTGACAAGCGCCTGGGTAAGCAGTGGGGGTTGGTGGAGGGGTGATGCCACAAATATCACCCCCCTGTGAAGCCCCTGTGGGAGCGAGCTTGCTCGCGATGGCGGTGGTTCAGCCTGCATTGATGTTGACTGATACACCGCCATCGCGAGCAAGCTCGCTCCCACAGGGTAGGGTGTTGTAGTGAATGGAACATGGGCCAAACGCCAGCGTTTATGGCAAACTTCGCGCCTATAAATGCCGGTCCCGTGGTTTTGCGCTTCAATCTCACGGGCGGATCGGAATAAAGCGATGCCCGGGCTGCTTCCCTCGGATGGGAAAAGTCCCTTTGTGTGTTGGTACGTCGGTGCCAATACTTTCTGCCTGAACAGATCAGAGACACGACCATGCATAACGTCGTCATCAGCGGCACCGGCCTGTACACCCCGGCCAACAGCATCTCCAATGAAGAGCTGGTGCAATCCTTCAATACCTATGTCGCGCAGTTCAACGCCGACAACGCCGAGGCCATCGAGCGCGGCGAAGTGGAAGCGTTGACCGAATCCAACGCGGCGTTCATCGAAAAGGCTTCCGGCATCAAGAGCCGCTTTGTCATGGACAAGGACGGTATTCTCGATCCACAACGCATGACGCCGCGCCTGCCCGAGCGCTCCAATGAAGAGTGGTCGGTGCTTTGCGAAATGGCCGTCGGCGCCGCGAAACAAGCCCTTGAGCGCGCCGGCCGCAGCGCCGCCGACATCGACGGCGTGATCGTTGCCTGCTCCAACTTGCAGCGTCCATACCCAGCCATCGCCATCGAAGTCCAGGAAGCCCTGGGCATCGAAGGTTTCGGTTTCGACATGAACGTGGCCTGTTCCTCGGCAACCTTCGGTATCCAGGCCGCCGCCAACAGTGTGCAGCTGGGCCAGGCGCGGGCGATCCTGATGGTCAACCCGGAAGTGTGCACCGGCCACCTGAATTTCCGTGACCGCGACAGCCATTTCATCTTCGGCGACGCGGCCACGGCCGTGATCATCGAGCGCGCGGACCAGGCGACCTCGCCGTACCAGTTCGACGTGGTCAGTACCAAGCTGCTCACCAAATTCTCCAACAACATCCGCAACAATTTCGGTTTCCTCAACCGCGCGGCGCAAGAGGGTATCGGCACGCGGGACAAGCTGTTCGTCCAGGAAGGTCGCAAGGTGTTCCGTGACGTCTGCCCGATGGTGGCGGAGCTGATCGGCGCTCATTTGGCAGAAAACCAGCTGAACGTCGGCGAAGTGAAGCGCTTCTGGCTGCACCAGGCCAACCTGAGCATGAACCATCTGATCGTGCGCAAGCTGCTCGGGCGCGAAGCCACCGAAGAGGAAGCCCCGGTGATCCTCGACCGCTACGCCAACACCAGCTCGGCCGGTTCGGTGATTTCATTCCACCTGTACCAGGACGACCTGCCGAGCGGCTCGGTCGCGGTGCTCAGCTCGTTTGGTGCCGGCTATTCGATCGGCAGCGTGATCCTGCGCAAGCGTTGATCCATCGTCCAATGCAATAAAATTCCTGTGGG
>NZ_JAOSHO010000151.1 GCF_025917275.1 Pseudomonas agronomica
TGCATTCCAATGCCGGATCTTTATTGTCTCTGGGTGCTTGATATTCCGAACAGCCGGAGCCTATTTTGTACGGGTTGCCGTTCGCGGCTCGCACATAACAAGGATTGCGTCATGACGACCGATGGCCAGTGTTCACTCGCGCAGCGATTGACGGGCATTGATGAGATTGAATGTGTCACGCCGGATTTGAATGGCGTGCCCAGGGGCAAGGTGATGAGCGCCGAAGGCTTCCTCGAGGGCCGGCGGTTGCAACTGGCGCGAGGGGTGCTGCTGCAATGCATCATGGGCGGTTATCCGCCGTCGCGCTTTTATGGCAGCGATGACGGCGACCTGGCGCTGGTGCCCGATCCACAGCAGATTTATCGCTTGCCGTGGAGCCATCCGCCCCGTGCCTTGGCGATTTGCGATGCCGATGAGCTCAGCAGCGAAAGCTCCCCACTTTCGACACGCGGCCAGCTCAGGGCAGTTGTCGCGCGATATGCGGCCCTCGGGCTGGCGCCGGTGGTGGCGACGGAGCTTGAGTTCTTTGTGTTTGCGCCCAACTCGGACCCTACGCAGCCGTTCCGGCCGCCGGTGGGCCTGGACGGTCGTCGCGAAGACGGCCAGTCGGCGTTCAGCATCAGTTCCAATAACGGCTTGCGGCCGTTCTTCAATGAAGTCTATGAATGCATGGCGACGCTGGGGTTGCCGCGCGACACCTTCATGCATGAAATGGGCGTGAGCCAGTTCGAAATCAATCTGCTCCACGGCGATCCTGTGCTGTTGGCCGACCAGACGTTCCTGTTCAAGCATCTGCTCAAGGAAGTGGCCCTCAAGCATGGCCTGATTGTGGTGTGCATGGCCAAGCCCCTGGCGCAAACGCCGGGCAGTTCGATGCATATCCACCAGAGTGTCGTCGAACTGGGCAGCGGCCGTAATGTGTTCAGCGACGAGGCGGGCGAGCCAACGGCTGCGTTCCGACACTTCATTGGCGGACAGCAGGCCGGCATGGCGGATTTCACCGCGCTGTTCGCGCCAAACGTGAATTCCTACCAGCGCCTGTGCCATCCATTCGCATCGCCAAACAATGCGTGCTGGTCCCATGACAATCGCTCGGCTGGGCTGCGCATTCCCGCCAGTTCACCCGAGGCCCGGCGTGTCGAGAACCGCTTGCCAGGGGCCGATGCCAACCCTTACCTGGCGATTGCCGCGAGTCTGGCGACGGGACTTTATGGCATTGAAAATCGCCTGGAACCGGCTGCCGCGATCCAGGGCGAGTTCGAGGTGCCGGATAATCTGTCCTTGCCATGTACCTTGCACGCTGCCCTTGAGCGTCTCAAGCGTAGCCATCTGGCGAAGGAACTGTTCGGGGCCGAATTCATCGAAGGTTACATTGCGTCGAAGACCTTGGAACTGACCAGTTTCTTTGACGAGATCACGCCTTGGGAACGGCGTGTGCTGGCGGCCCAGGCATAACGAACCCGTTGCATCAGGGCTATCTTCAAGATGGCCCTCACTGACCTCAAGGAGCCGCTCGGAACGCCGATGCGCCAAATCTGGAAACCTTTTCGAGCGCTTTATTTCGCCTCGCTGATGATGCTCATCGGCTCGGGCCTGTTGAGTACTTACCTGGCATTGCGCCTGGCCGCCGACCATGTCGACAGCCTGTGGGTCGGTGCGCTGATGGCCGCCAACTATTTCGGCCTGGTGCTGGGCGGCAAGATCGGCCATCGGCTGATCGCCCGTGTCGGGCATATTCGTGCCTATTCGGCGTGTGCCGGGATCGTCGGCGCGGCGGTGTTGGGCCATGGCCTGGTGGATTGGCTGCCGGCCTGGATCGTGCTGCGGATGATTGTCGGCCTGGGCATGATGTGCCAATACATGGTCATCGAAAGCTGGCTCAACGAGCAGGCTGATGCCAAGCAGCGCGGGGTGGTGTTCAGCGGCTACATGATCGCCTCGTACCTGGGATTGGTGCTCGGGCAACTGATCCTGGTCATGCACCCGGCCCTTGGGTTGGAACTGCTGATGCTGGTGGCGTTGTGTTTCGCCCTGTGCCTGGTGCCCGTGGCGTTGACCCGTCGGATCCACCCCGCGCCGCTGCGTCCGGCGCCGATGGAGCCGCGCTTCTTTATCAAGCGCGTGCCGCAATCGCTGACCACCGTGCTGGGCTCCGGGCTGATCGTCGGCTCGTTCTATGGCCTGGCACCGCTGTACGCCTCCCAACAGGGGCTTACCACCGAACAAGTCGGTCTGTTCATGGGCTGCTGCATTTTTGCCGGCCTGTTGGTCCAGTGGCCGCTGGGCTGGCTGTCGGACCGTTATGATCGTGCGTTGTTGATCCGCTGCTTTGCACTGGCTTTGGCGGTCTGTGCGTTGCCGCTGGCTATCATGTCGCAGGTGCCGCTGGAAGTATTGTTCGTTGCGGGGTTCTGCTGCTCGCTGGTGCAGTTCTGCCTGTATCCGCTAGCGGTGGCGTTTTCCAACGACCATGTCGAAGGCGATCGCCGGGTGTCGCTGACGGCGATGTTGCTGGTGACCTACGGTGTGGGCGCCAGTATTGGCCCGTTGGTGGCTGGCGTGTTGATGAAACTGTTCGGCAGCCACATGCTGTATGGCTTCTTCGCCTTGTTTGCGTTGGTGCTGGTGTGGCGGATCCGGCCGAAAGCGGTCACCAACCTGCATCAGGTCGACGATGCACCGCTGCACCACGTGGCCATGCCGGACAACATGACCAGCTCGCCGCTCGTAGCGTGCCTCGATCCACGGGTCGATGAGCAGGTCGTCCAGGATCAAATGCAAACGTCGCCCAATCCGGACGTCGAGCCAGAGCCGGAGTTGGAGCCGGTCACTGAAGGTGCGGACGACGAACCGCCGTCCTCCGATTTCACCCAGGCCAGGCCGTGAGCCGGGCATGAAAAAAAGGGCAATCCCTTGCAAGGAGTGCCCGTTTTTTTATGCCAGCGAAAATCAGAAGTCGTCTTTATCGAACCGACGGGCTTCACGCTGCAGCTGATACACGAAGCGTTCAACCTGGCGCTGCACCAGCCCGCTGATGTTGTGGAAGCGAACACCTGCGAACGTGGTATTGATCCGCTCTTCGAAATGCAGGTAGCGCAGTTCCACCGGCGCGGTCATGTTGCCGAATGGCAGGGCGGCGATGAAGCGTTCATAAACCTGGCCCAGTTGCAGTCGCTCGGTGATATCGCCATCGAAACGCAGCTTGCAGCCGGTGGCGGAGATGTCCAGGAGTTGGCCACTCACCGGTGATTTGAGCTTGTCGCCACCCATCTCCACGTTCACCAGTTGCGCCAGTTTCAACGCAGCCCGAAAGGCGTTGCGACGTTGGTGATAAACCACTTCTTCGGGCAGGGCGCCGCGGTAGCAGCGACCGTCGTTGGAGTCGTCGATGGTCAGCGGACCATTGCCTTCCCAAGCGATACGCACGCCGTCATGGAAACCCTCGACACGAAACGGCTCGCCCGCCAGCAGGAAACGCTCGCCGTCCCGGGGGATCATCTCGTCCAGGGCGATGGTGTTCTTCTCGCGATCAACGTCCACCAGGTAGCTCTGGAAGCGCTGGCTGCGCTCGTGGAAAGTGATGATCAGGGGATCATGACTGTCTTGCAGCATCCGCAGGTTGCCGGAGATTTCCAGGGGCGTGGTAAGGACCTTCGGTGGCTGCGGAGCATCTTCCGCGTTTGAGGCATTGAACACGGTGGGTCAATCTCCAAGCAAAATACGACTACAAAGAGCCAGCATTTTGCCAGCATGTTTCGCGCGTTGATAGTGCGCAGGCATCGTTCGCGTCACGCCTGGCTGAGCGGGCGGTGTTTGACCAGTTTCGCGGTCGATCCGCGAGCGTCATACAGCGTCGGGATTTCGCCGCCGTTGAGGATGCGCAACTGATTGGCGGTGGCGGCCTGTTGCATCTGGATGGATTGGCCGTTTCGAGCGTTCGCGGCCTGGCATTGGTTGAGCAGGTCGTTGAGCGCTGCGCTTTGGGACAATAACTGATCGCCCATCGACGATTGGCTGGCCAATTGTTCGAGGCCGTTGTTGTCTGCGGGCAGGTTGAGGCTGGCGAGAATCTCGCTGCGCTTGCGGCCATGCTGATCGAGCAAAATGATCAATGCCTGTTTCTGCGCCAGGATATTTTCCAGCAGAGGCATGTCCCGCCCATGGAGTGCCAGGGCTTCGGTCTGCAACAGCTCCAGCAATTGTTGCGCTGGAGCAAAGTCGTCGGTGATCAACTGCAATAAATTTGTGTCGTGCATGGCTGGCCTTGGTCTTTAGCGTCCAAAAGCCTGGCGCCGGCGGACGGCCTAGCGCTGGGCTTCGAAGTTGATCAGCTTGCTGGCTACACGGTTGCTGTCGACTTGATAGCTGCCATCGGCGATTGCTGCTTTCAACGCGGCCACGCGGGCGTTGTCGACGACAGGTTGATCGCGCAGCTTGTCAGTGACCTTCTGCAACTGCTGAGCCTCATTGCTGAGGTGTACCGATTCCCCATTGCTGACAGTGGCGGCCTGTTCGGCTGGCTTGGATTTGCCGGTTTCGGCGGTTTCCTTGCTGGCGCTGGTACGCGCAGTACCTGTCACAGGTGAGGAGCTGTTTAAACGATTGAAATCGATGACCATGGTAAAAAACCTCTGGGTATTTGGACGCTTGCCATGTTTTCGGCCATCCCCAAAAAAACTTTAGGCTCATTTTTCAATGAACGAGCGCACGTCTGCGCTTGCCTTTGCGTAAGGCACAGTCTAGGGAACACCGAGGTCAAGCGCCAGCCTGTCTACCCTCCTTACATGGCCACTTCCACCTGGCCAGGCGCCATCACTTGCGCCTTGATGACCCGCTGGGAGTTGAGGTTCTTCACTCGAATCTGTTCGCGCATGCCGCCGTTGGACAGGGCCTCGCCCGGCATCCGCACGGCTAACGTGCCGCTGCGGGCTGTGATCACGACCTGGTCGCCCTTGCGAACCACTTCGGCCTGTTCCAGGTGCACGAGGGTCACGACCTGGTCGGCGACCATTGGTCGGACAAGTTTCTGGCCGATCGCCTCATCAACGGAGGTCAGGAAGCCCTGGCTGATCTGGCTGATGTCACGCTCACGCAGGACCACGTCCTGTGGCTCGACGATCCCGGCGCGCTTGAGCGGACGAGTGGTGGTGACAATGTCGCGAAACAGGCGCACTTGAGCAGGCACGAACACCGTCCAGGGCGCCGCGCTGTCGCAACGAACCTTCACCGTGACGCGGCCGAGCGGCCTGGCCGGACTCTCCAGCGAGGCAGTCAATTCCTTGTCGCACATCGGCATGCGCAAGCGCGGGTCGATCTGGTTGACTTCGATCTCGTAGCGACCTTCGGTTTGACTGGTTGCCAGATAGTCTTCTACGGTGAACTCAAGAAAGCCCTGAGTGACGCCGATAAGGAGATCAGGCAAGGTTACTTCAGCAGCACCGACGGCAGGACCGCCAGACGCGAGCAGGCAGGCAGCCAGCAGTGCACCGAGCCAATGGCGGCAGTGAGTGGTCAGGCGTCGAGAAAATGTCGTTTGTGCGTTCATGCCGGTTCAATAGCAAGCCCCGTGCCGTTTAGTGATGAACGCGACGGACACATTAGCGTGATTAGGAGTCAGGGCATGGCGGGAGTGATGGATTCGGTAAACCAGCGCACACAGCTGGTGGGTCAGAATCGCCTGGAGCTGTTGTTGTTCCGTCTCGATGGCCAACAGTTGTATGGAATTAACGTATTCAAGGTTCGCGAAGTGCTGCAATGCCCTAAGCTGACCCTGATGCCCAAGTCCAGTCCCGTCGTGTGCGGTGTGGCGAATATCCGGGGCGCGACGATCCCGATTCTCGACCTGGCGATGGCGACCGGTTCCGGTCGGTTGCTGGATCAGAGCAATCCGTTTGTGATCATCACCGAGTACAACACCAAGACCCAAGGGTTCCTGGTGCGGTCGGTGGAGCGCATCGTCAACATGAACTGGGAAGAGATCCATCCGCCACCCAAGGGGACGGGGCGCGACCACTACCTCACGGCGGTGACGCGGGTCGACAACCAGTTGGTGGAGATCATCGACGTGGAGAAAATCCTCGCCGAAGTCGCGCCAACGCCGGAGACCATTTCCGTCGGCGTGGTGGATGCCGAGACGCAGCACAAGGCGGTTTCCCTGAGGGTGCTGACCGTCGATGATTCGTCGGTGGCACGCAAGCAGGTTACGCGTTGCCTGCAGACGGTCGGCGTCGAGGTGATCGCCCTGAATGACGGACGGCAAGCGCTGGATTACCTGCGCAACCTGGTCGACGAGGGCAAGCGGCCGGAAGAGGAGTTCCTGATGATGATCTCCGACATCGAGATGCCGGAGATGGACGGGTACACGCTGACGTCGGAGATCCGCAGCGACCCGCGCATGCAAAAACTGCACATCATCTTGCATACTTCGTTGTCCGGGGTATTCAACCAGGCGATGGTCAAGAAAGTCGGCGCCGATGACTTCCTGGCCAAGTTCCGGCCCGATGACCTGGCTTCCCGGGTCGTCGAGCGAATCAAGACAGCAGGCTAAAAAGGTCGGGCGCATTGTGCGCCCGGCAAGTCAACACAGTGAAAAGAGGCGGTATCTTGTCTACGGGTAATTTGGATTTCGAACAGTTCCGGGTCTTCCTGGAAAAAGCCTGTGGCATCTTGCTTGGTGAAAACAAGCAGTACCTGGTGTCGAGCCGTCTCAATAAAATGATGGAACAACAGGGCATCAAGTCATTGGGCGAGTTGGTCCAGCGTATCCAGAGCCAGCCGCGCAGTGGCCTGCGCGAAATGGTCGTGGATGCCATGACCACCAACGAAACCCTGTGGTTTCGTGACACTTATCCCTTCGAAGTGCTGAAGAACAAAGTATTGCCGGCGGCCATCAAGGCCAGCCCGGGCCAACGCTTGCGGATCTGGTCGGCGGCGTGTTCGTCGGGCCAGGAACCCTATTCGCTGTCGATGTCCATCGATGAGTTCGAGCGGACCAACCTCGGCCAGCTGAAGGCGGGCGTGCAAATTGTCGCCACCGACCTGTCCGGGACCATGCTCAATAACTGCAAGACCGGCGAGTACGACAGCCTGGCCATTGGCCGTGGGTTGTCACCCGATCGCCTGCAGCGTTATTTCGACGCGAAAGGGCCGGGCAAGTGGGTGGTCAAGGCGCCCATCAAGAGCCGAGTGGAGTTCCGTTCGTTCAACTTGCTGGACAGCTACGCCAGCCTGGGCAAGTTCGACATCGTGTTCTGCCGCAACGTGCTGATCTACTTCTCCGCGGAAGTGAAGAAGGACATCCTGATGCGTATCCACAGCACCCTGAAGCCGGGCGGCTATCTGTTCCTTGGGGCTTCCGAAGCGTTGAACGGCTTGCCGGATCATTACCAGATGGTCCAATGCAGCCCGGGGATCATTTATCAGGCGAAGTGATTGGCTTGGGTTGTCAAAAAAAACGGGAGTCCCAAGGGGCTCCCGTTTTTTTGCCCGCTGATTTTTCATTCACCCCCCGTCCCCTGTGGGAGCGAGCCTGCTCGCGAAGGCGGTGTGTCAGTCCACATCGATATCGCCTGGAATATTGCTTTCGCGAGCAGGCTCGCTCCCACAATGGAATACATACATCTGGAGAAAGCGGCAGAAAAGCGGCAGCCAGCGGAAACCGATTGCCGCTTTTCTGGCATTGCCGCTCTGCCGATCCCCGCAAAGCCCCGGTTTACGGGCTTTTTAAAAGTGGCACGACGCTTGCTAAAGCCATCGTACGTACATTCTGGTCACCCAAAGGTTTCCGACATGAGCATCAGCTTCGATAAAGCGCTCGGTATCCACGAACAGGCCCTGAGCTTCCGCGCCCAGCGTGCCGAAGTCCTGGCCAACAACATCGCCAACGCCGACACCCCGAACTACAAGGCGCGTGACCTGGACTTCTCCAAGGTCCTCGCCGAGCAGAACGAAATCGCCAAGAACGGCCACTTCGCCTTGAACATGACCAACAGCCGTCATATCGAAGCCGAAGGCGTTGGCAGTGGCGACGAATCGCTGATGTATCGCACGCCGATGCAACCGTCGATCGACCAGAACACCGTGGATGCTCAACTGGAACAGTCCAACTACGCGGAAAACTCCGTGAACTTCCAGGCCAGCTTCACCCTGCTCAACAGTAAATTCAAAGGGCTGGTATCGGCCCTGCGCGGAGAGTAAGTCATGTCGATCGCGAGCGTTTTCAACATCGCCGGCAGTGCCATGAGTGCCCAGACCACTCGCCTGAACACCGTCGCCAGTAACATCGCCAACGCCGAGACCGTCTCGTCGAGCATCGACCAGACCTACCGTGCCCGTCATCCGGTATTCGCCACCATGTTCCAGGGCGGCCAATCCACGGGCGGCGACTCGCTGTTCCAGGAGCAGGACGCGGCCGGGCAGGGCGTGCAGGTGCTCGGCGTGGTCGAAGACCAGAGCAACCTCGAGGCCCGTTACGAGCCCAACCACCCGGCGGCCGACGCCAAGGGCTACGTCTACTACCCGAACGTCAACGTCGTTGAAGAAATGGCCGACATGATTTCCGCCAGTCGTTCTTTCCAGACCAACGCCGAAATGATGAACACCGCCAAAACCATGATGCAGAAGGTCCTGACCCTCGGTCAGTGATAAGGGGCGAGTCACATGAGCGTCACCAACACCACCGGCGGTTTGAGCCTCAACGAGATCCTCGCCAACTCTTCGGTCAAGACCACCACCACGACCGATGGCCTGGGCGCGGCAACCAGTGCGGCGACCGGCAAGAAAGAGCTGGGCAAGGATGCGTTCCTGCAATTGCTCGTGACCCAGCTGAAGAACCAGAACCCGCTGGAGCCCCAGGACAACGGTGAATTCGTTGCCCAGCTGGCGCAGTTCAGCAGCCTGGAAGGCATCACCACGCTCAACCAGACGGTGAGTGGCATCGCCGGCAACTACAACTCGTCCCAGGCGTTGCAGGCTTCATCCCTGGTCGGTCGCTCGGTGATCGCTCCGGGTGACAAGGCCGTCGTCGACACCTCCAAGAGCCTCAACGGCACGGTGGTGGTTCCGTCGGCGGTGTCGTCCCTCACGGTCAAGGTCGTGGACAAGGATGGCAAGACCGTCCGCACCATCGACCTGGGCAGCCAGAAGGCCGGCAACTCCGCCTTCATCTGGGACGGCAAGAACGATGCGGGCGCCACGGTTGAAGCGGGCACCTACACCTTCGCGGCCTCGACCACCATCGACGGCCAGGCCACGTCGCTGATCACCAACCTGCCGGCCACGGTCAGCAGCGTGACGATCAGCCAGACGGGCGGTGAGCTGATGCTCAACCTGGCAGGGCTGGGCAGCATTGCCCTGTCCAAAGTACAAACTATTGGTATGTAGAGCCGACTAACCGGCAAAAGGAGTCAACATGTCTTTCAACATCGGCCTTAGCGGTCTCTATGCAGCCAACAAACAACTGGACGTGACCGGCAACAACATCGCCAACGTGGCGACCACCGGTTTCAAATCGTCCCGCGCGGAATTCGAAGACGTCTACTCGGCCACCAAGCTGGGTTCGGGCAGCAAGACCGTCGGCAACGGCGTGCGCCTGGCCAACGTTTCCCAACAGTTCGGCCAGGGTGACGTGAACAACACCGGCAACGTGCTGGACATGGGTATCCAGGGCCAGGGCTTCTTTGTGCTGGATAACGACGGTTCGCTGAGCTACACCCGTGCCGGTACCTTCAAGACCGACAAGGACGGCTACGTCACCAACAGCGACGGCACTGCACGCCTGCAGGGCTACGGCGTGGACGCCAACGGCAAGATCCTCAACGGGATCCTGACCGACCTGCGCATCGACACCTCGAACCTGCCGCCGCAAGCCACCAGCCTGGTTTCGTCGACGATCAACCTGAACTCGACGGCGACGCCGATCACTGTGGCGTTCAATCCGGCCGATACCGCTACTTTCACCAAGCAGTTCACCACGCCCGTCTATGACACCCAGGGTAACCAGCACTCAATGGACCAGTACATGGTCAAGACTGCCGGCAACACCTGGAATGTCTACACTCTGATTGATGGTCGTAACCTCGATGGCAGCTTGCCGACCACGACCGGTGCGACCGCGCCTGTTCCTTCGACCATGAACTTCGATTCGAGCGGCAAGTTGACCTCGGTTACCACCCCTCCGGCAGGTACCAGCAGTGACTTGGTGCTGACCGGCTGGGTTCCTGGCACCGTGACCAACGGAACCTGGGCCGCCAACGGCGCCGCCAGCGCGCCTAACATCACGATTTCGATGGGCAACACCACCCAGTTCAACGCCGACACCGCACGGTCGATTCCAACCCAGAACGGTTACGCCACCGGCCAGATCACCAACCTGACCATCGATGGTAGCGGTGTACTGCTGGCCAACTTCAGCAACAACCAGACCAAGCCGATCGGCCAGATCGCCCTGGCCAGCTTCACCAACGAACAAGGCCTGCAGCCGGTAGGCGGCACGAGCTGGAAGGAAACCTTCGCCTCGGGCATCCCGGGCTACGACGCGCCACAAACCGGCACCCTGGGTTCGATCGTCTCCAACTCCCTGGAAGAGTCCAACGTCAACCTGACCAACGAACTGGTCGAGCTGATCAAGGCGCAAAGCAACTACCAGGCGAACGCCAAGACCATCTCCACCCAGAGCACCATCATGCAGACCATCATTCAGATGACCTGATATCGATGGTTGCTTGAACGCCGCACAAGGAGCCCCTCGAAAGAGGGGCTTTTTCATGAGCGGCTATTTTGTGTTGGCTGTCCCGACCTCTTCGCGAGCAGGCTCGCTCCCAC
>NZ_JAOSHO010000152.1 GCF_025917275.1 Pseudomonas agronomica
AGGCGGACGGTCAATCAGCCATTGTGTTGAGGATGATGACGCCATCGCGAGCAAGCTCGCTCCCACAGGGTATGCGCGGATCGTTATTTGCGGCGGGCGTTGACCGCAGGCACCCGCTCCCGCCAAGGCTTGGCCCTTTCCAGTTGCGCGGCCAAGGCGAGCAAGGTGCTTTCCTCGCCGAACCGGCCGGCGAAATGTGCCCCTATCGGCAGGCCGTTGGCGCTCCAGGAAAGCGGTACCGACATCGCCGGTTGGCCGCTGGCATTGAACAGCGCGGTGAATGGCGAATAACTGTGGAAGCGCTCGATGAGCTGCTCAAGGCTCATGCAGACGTCTTGCAGGTCCAGCTCACCAATCGGCACCGGTTCACGGGTCAGGACCGGGCTGAGAATCACATCGTAGTCCTGCATGAACACCGCCAACCGGCGCCCCAAGGCATGGATCCACTCCACCGCACCGGCGTACTGCGCGCCACTGACGTTGCCCTTGTCCCGCAGGATGATGCGGGTGCGCACTTCCAGTTCCTCCGCCTGCACCGCAGTCCCACGCATCTGGCCCAGCAAATCGACGTAATGCCGGGTGCTTGCGCCAATAATGGTGAAGACCTGGTCGAGGAACTCCGGCAATACCACGGGCAAGTTCACCGGCTCGACGCGGTGCCCCAGGCTTTCACACAATCGGGCGGCCTCGCCCAGTGCCTGCAGGCTCGGCGCGGACGTGGCCCAGGGGCCGACGTGCTCGACCAGGGCGATGCGCAGCGGCTTCGGATCACCCTGCACTGCCGTCACGTACGCCAGCGCCTGGACCGGTGCGGCATAAGGCGCGCCCAGGTCGATTCCGGCGGTGGCGTCCAGCAGCGCGGCGCTGTCACGCACCGACAGGGTGATGGCGTGGGGCGTGCCCATGCCCGCCCAGCCCTCGCCAATCATCGGCCCCGAGGGCAGCAGTCCACGGCTGGGCTTGAACCCGAACACGCCACAACAGGACGCCGGCACCCGCAACGAACCGCCGCCATCGTTACCATGGGCGAATGGCACCACCCTGGCCGCCACCAGCGCGGCCGCACCACCGCTGGAGCCGCCGGCGCTGCGCTCGATATTCCACGGGTTGCGCGTGGCGCCGAAACGCACGGATTCGGTGGAATAGGAGGTGCCGAACTCCGGCGATGTGCTGGTGCCCATCACCTGGCAGCCGGCCCGCCTCAACCGCGTCACCACTTCCGATTCAAAATCCGCGCGACAGTCCCCCAGCGAACGGGAACCGTTGGTCATCGCCGCGCCCTGGACCGGCGAAAACAGATCCTTGATCAACGTCGGCACGCCAGCGAACAACCCTTGCCCGGCCTCAGGCGAACGCGTTGCCTCCCGCGCCGAATCGTACAGTCGCTCGGCCACGGCGTTGAGTTGCGGCTCGACCCGTTCCAGGCGTTCGATGGCGGTTTCCAGCAGTTCGCCTGGCTGGACCTCACCGCGCCTGACCCACTCGGCCAACCCGGTCGCATCTTCGATGTCCATCAATGAGTGAATGTCTTGCAGGCTCATGTTTCAGTTTCCTTGCTTCAGGACGATTGACGAGATTGGGCGATGCGCGCCTGGCCATTGCCCCGCGCGCGCAAGCCGACCGCCACCCACAGCAGCGCAACGGCAAGACCGGCGAAGGCCAGCCATTGGATCGATTGACGCAAATCACTGGCAAAGGCACCGACGAATGCCACCACCAACGGACTGATGAACTGGCCGAGATAGAGGAACGAAGTGAACCCACCCAGGCCACGGCCGCGGGTGCGGGTGGTCAGCGCATTCATGACCGGCGCCATCACGTTGGGCACCAGCAGCCCGGCTCCCAGGCCTTGGATGAATACCGCCAGCAGCACGGCGTTGTAGCTTTGCGCTTGCGCCAACAGGCAGAGGCCGAGCCCCATCAGCGCCAATAGCAACGCGTTGCAACCGGCGATTCCGAAGCGGCGACGCAGCAACGGCCAGCTCAAGGATCCACCGAGGGTCGCCAGCAGGCTCAAGCCCGCCGATAGCCCGATCATCGTGCTGGACGTCACGCCCAGGCCGACCAGCAGCGTCGGTGCCTGGATCGGCATCACAAACGTCAGGACCATGCCCCCCACGATCATCAAGTAGCCCACCAGCAACTGCAGGATCGCGACCTTGGCCGGCGCTGAATCATCAGCCTGCGGCTCAGTCACCTGCCGCCTCGTCACGGGTGGCTCCCACAGGTTTTTCATCATGGCGGGCACCAACAGCAACGGCAGCAGATACAGGAGAAACGGCGAACGCCAGGAGTGCTCCCCCATTGCCCCGCCGACGACAAAAAACAGCGCCCCGACAAGCCCGATGGTCACCACCTGCCGGTTGACGTAGCGCAAACGTTCCTCGCCGTGCCAATAGTCGGCAATCAACGTCGCGCAACAGGTCATCACCGCGGCCTCGGCACAGCCAAACAGCAGGCGCGCGATGACAATGCCCTGCAGGTTGTCGAGCAGCGCCGGCAACGCGCCGAGCAAAGCGTAGAGCAGCGTGGCGATCACCAGCAGCGCCTTGCGCCCGATCCGGTCGGCCAACCAGCCCGCCAGCGGCGCGCAAAGGGCAATCGCCAGTGCCGGCCCGGTGATCGCCAACGGCACCAGCAGATCGGCACGCGGTTCCAGGGAGCCGAACTCGGCGCCCAGGCGGGGAAGAATCGGCGCGACCATCACCGAGCCCATGATCGTCAGGCTGCTGCCCAACATCAGCACCCACCCTTCACGCCGGCCAACCGCCTGGCGCGGCGCAGCCGTTGAAACGGAACTTGATTGCTTCATGGCGAGCCCCTTAGAAACTGTGGGAAATGCGCAGCGCGGTGGTATAGCCTTCGGCGCGGTTTCGCGCATCGAACTCCTTGTAGACATGCAGCCAGACCGGCGGCATGCCCGGCTTGAAATAGCCCACCGCAGGACCTGCCGCCATCACCCGTGCCCGATTGCCTGCCTCAAGCCCCGGGGCATCGTCGTCGGTGAACTGACGGTAGTAATAGCCACCCACACCCAACGTCCAGGGGCCGACATGCTGGCCCACGGCGAATTCGTGGCGATACTCGACGCCGTTCTTGTAGTCGGTCGCGTGGTTGCGCGTGTTGACGTCGACTTCGAAACTGGAAGACACCTCGAAGCCCGTGTCAGAGAGGTAGGTCGCATTGAGAATCGGTGAGAACGTCCAGTGATTGAGACCCGGTGAAATCAGCCGATCTTCGTCGTAGTCACCGGTCGGCGCCTGGATCTGGAGTTGGGCGTTGACGAACAGGTTTGGCGACAGCGTCCATTGCAGGATCACCGGCAATACCTGGACGTCGGCAAGGCGAAACGGATCGGCCTCCAGGTCCAGCGGACCGACCGGGGTCTGCACCCGCATCGACGCGTCCATCTTGAAGAACGGCACCACCGCGCCATACCCGTACTGGGCGCCAAGCACGGTGTAATCGGTCATGTGCAGGTACGCGGCGGCGATGGACAGCACGTCGAGGGAAAGGTTGTTGTCCTCTGCACGGCCGTGGCGATCCTTTCGCACGTTGGCCGAATAGAACGCCGTGCGCAGCCCGACAGTCCCGAAGGGGGTGGCGGGCGGCATCATGCCAGCGCCGAAATCGTAGACCCCGATCGCGGTGGTCGGCGCGCCGTTTTCGGTGCCGTTGGCCACGGCGCTGGCGCCGATCAGCCCCACGGCGAACCACGCAAGGCGCCGCAGATTGTTGTTTTTTTTCTGATTCATCGAATGCCCCATCCCATCTGTGTGGTGTTGGGGTCATCCTAGGGAGCGGGTGCGCCAGCCGTTATCCGTTTTCAGCACAGATGCGTGCGACGCAGGGTTTGCGAAGGGGTTTCGCCAAACAAGGTCCGATAGTCACTGGCGAATCGGCTCAGGTGCCAGAAACCCCAGCGCGCCGCCACTTCTTGCACGCCTTGGGTGCCGAGGCGCAGTTCCCGGCGCACGGCGTTGAGGCGCAGCGCACGCAAATAGGCCACCGGGTTGATGCCGAGGGTTTCCTGGAAGCAGTACTGCAATTTGCGGCGGCTGGCACCGATGTGGTTGCACAGGTCCAGGATCGACAGCGGCTCGTCGACATGGGCCAGGGCATATTCCCGGGCCCGGTCGACCATGCGCTTGCGGGCGGTCGGAGGGAGCGGCGGTGCCTCGTCCGGCGCCACCAGCTCAAGGAAATGCAGCATCACCGTGTCGCGCAGGCCACGGCGGATCGACTCGTGGCCCAACAATGACGCACGTCCCTGCCCGCCCCCTTCCAGCTCATCGAACAAGGCCGCCAGTTCAGCGGGCAAGGTTGAATCGCCGAGGCGGTAACACTTGGGAAGATCGGTAATTCGAAAGGCGCTGCCCTGGCGTTCCAGTAGGTGCTCCAACGCCTGCTCCTCGACCGCGACACCGAGCAGGTCCAGATGCTGCGGCGTACGCAGGTCCGGCAAGTTCCGCCCACGCGCGACCATCAGGCTGGGCTCGACAATCGGGTGTCCGGAACAAAACACCGGACCGTCTGCGCTCAGCGGCACGCTGAAAGTGATCGCACCCTCCCACGCCATGCCACGCTTGGTCATGGCCTGATTAGAGCGGTCGCGCACCAACTGCATCCACTCCGAGCGAAACTCGATCAGTTCGCCCTCGAAGTGTCCCGGCGTCAACTGGTCGTAGCTGACCTGCCATCCGCCCATGTTCCGCGCGTGTTCGTCGATGTCGCCAGTGCGGAACCGATTGATCGGCTGCGTCGGCAGTGCATTCGCCATATCGTCGTTCATTAACCCGACCTTCGAGATTTCCAGGGTTCATGATCGAAGGTCAGGCAAGTTCCATTCCGTCCCGCAGGCCGCTCGCGCGATTGTGCCGAAAACGGCTAGTCAACTGCCGGCGCCGCCGTGGGCCTCTTCGAAGAAATAGTCCTTCCAACTGCCGGCCTTGTTTTTCAACACCCCCAATTCCTGCAGTTTCTCGGCATAGATGTAGGTGCGTTGCGGCACGACGGTGAAGTCGATTTCCGGGTCGTTGACGATGCTTTCGACCAGGGGCAGCGGCAGCTTGGATTGCTCCACCCGGATGTAAGTCTGGGCGGCAGCGGCCTTGTCAGCCTTGATGAGGGTTTGTGCTTCGACAAGCGCGTCGTAGAACGCCTTGTAGGTCTTCGGATTTTCGTCGTGGAATTTTTCCGTGGTGTAGAGCACGTTGAACGTCGCCGGTCCGCCGAGCACGTCATAGGAGCTGAGGACTTTGTGCACGTTGGGGCTCTGCAGCGCCTGGTACTGGAACGGCGGACTGGAGAAGTGCGAGTTGATTTCCGACTGGCCCGCGATCAGAGCCGCCGTGGCGTCCGGGTGCGGGAGGCTGACCGAGATGTCGTCGAATTTCTTGTAGTGGTCGTTGCCGAACACCTTGGCCGTCTCGATCTGCAACGTGCGCGATTGGAACCCGACCCCGGCCGCCGGCACCGCGATCCGATCCTTGTCGGTGAAGTCCTTGAGCGTCTTGATCGCCGGGTTGTTGGTCAGCAGGTAGTTGGGCATCGAGCCCAGCGAGGCGATGGCCTTGACGTTCTGCTTGCCCCGGGTCCGATCCCAGATCGTCAGCATCGGCGGCACCCCCGCCGACACCACGTCGAGGGCGCCGGTGAGCAGGGCCTCGTTCATGGCGGTCGCACCGGAGATGCTGTTCCAGTCCACCTGGATATCAATGCCCTGGGCCTTGCCGTGCTTCTCGATGAGCTGCTGGTCGCGCACGACGTCGAGGATCAAATAACCGATGCCGAACTGCTGGGCGATGCTGATCTTGCCTTCCGCATGGGCCAACGGCCCCGTCAGCAAGCTTGCCGCCAAGGAAACAAGTAATACGGGACGCTTGAACGCCATGGCCGTGGCCTCTTGTGAATGAAGTCAGGCGCCGACTGTAAAGCTATAAAAAACAAAATTTAAATACCTGTATCGCATATGCATATCACCTGCGGATACAGTGCGACCCACTTGACAACAGGCAGGTGGAGGATTAATCAGCCAGAGGCACGTGGCGCCGCGATGCGCCCCGCCCCCCTCTACTGCGCCAGAACCGAGCCGACGCGACCATGAACGAGATGACCCACGACATTCGCATCGCCGCCGAGTCGATGTCCCAACCGCGCGCGCTGGTCTTCCTCGCCTACCCGCAGATGGGCCTACTCGACCTGACTGGCGCCCAGACGGTTTTCTGGGCGGCCACCAAAGCCATGGCTGAACGCGGCCTGCCCGGCTACCGGATGCACACCGCGAGCCTGGACGGCGGGCTGATGCCCACCGCCGAAGGCCTGGTAGTGGCCACCTCTTCCTTGCGCGAATTCGACGACGTCAGCGTCGACACGCTGATCGTGCCGGGCGCCCCGGACATCCGTCAGGCGATGATTGATTGTGTCGAACTGGTGGACTGGCTGCGCGCGGCCTCGACCAAGGCCCGGCGCACGGCATCGGTGTGCAGCGGGACCTTCCTGATGGCCCAGGCCGGCTTGCTGGACGGCCGCCGCGCCGCCACGCACTGGGCCATGTGCGAAATGCTCAAGAGCGGCTTCCCCTTGATCGAAGTCGACCTCGACGCGATTTTCATCCAGCAGGACACGGTCTGGACGTCGGCGGGCGTAAGCGCCGGTATCGACATGGCCTTGGCGTTGGTCGAAGCCGACTGCGGCCGCGACGTCGCGCTGCAAGTGGCGCGGGAACTGGTGGTGTTTCTCAAGCGACCCGGTGGGCAAGCGCAGTTCAGCCAGTTGCTGCTGGCGCAGACCCAGGACAGCGCCGGGTTCGATGAGTTGCACGGTTGGCTCGCCGATCACCTGGACGAGGCCGACCTGACCATCGAGCGACTAGCCCGGCAGGCGCGCATGAGCCCGCGCAACTTTGCCCGGGTCTACAAGCGCCAGACCGGGCGAACGCCGGCCAAGGCCGTCGAGATGTTTCGCCTGGAAGCTGCGCGAAGAATGCTGGAGGACTCCGAGCGCAACATTGACCAGATCGCCCGTACCTGCGGCTTTGGTGATGAAGAACGGATGCGCCATACCTTCCAGCGTCACCTGTCGATTTCCCCCCGCGAGTACCGTAACCGTTTTTCCCGTTGAGGCGAGCGGCGCTGTCCCTTTACGCCACGCGTCGAGCTTGAGGGCGTGAATCGGACACCTCGGCAAGAAACGCGCAGCACCGGGAGCGCAACCAACGCTCCCCTGGATCGTTATGGGAAGTGCCGCGCCAGACCATCGTCAGTTCATGTTCCGGCAGCAGGAGTGGCGCCGCCTCCGCCCGCAAGCCCGTCGCCATCGCCATGGCCTGGGCGACATAGTCGGGCACGATGGCGATCATGTCGCTGCCGGCCAGCAACCTCGGCAACGCGCTGAACTGTGGCACCGTCAGCACCACCCGCCGCTGCCGGCCCGCCAGGCTCAACGCCCGGTCCGAATCATCGATCACATGCCCCATGGACGAAACCACCGCGTGGGGCCGGCGGCAGAACTCATCCAAGGATAATTCGCCGGCTAGCGAATCGGCCCGCAACAGCATGGGCCGGATCGGCCGCAACACCTTGCGCCGGGCATTGGCCGGCAACTCCAGGGTGTGGCTGATCCCGAGGGTAATCTCGCCGCACGCCAGCAATTGGCACATCTGCCATTGATCGGCACGGCGCACCACCAGCGTCGTGCCGGGTGCCTCGATGCGCAGGCGATGCAACAGGTCCGGGAGCAAGGCGTATTCGACGTCATCGGACAGGCCGATGTAGAACGTGGCGTCGCTGGTGGCGGGGTCGAACGCCTGGCAGCGACTCAAGGCAGCGGCGATGCCGTCCAGCGCCGGGGACAGGTTGGAAAAGATTTCCTCTGCTCGCGAGGTCGGCTCCATGAACCGGCCCGCGCGGATGAACAAGGGGTCGTCGAACATCAGGCGCAAACGCGCCAGGGCGGCACTGATGGTCGGTTGACCGAGGAACAGCTTCTCACTCACCCGAGTGACGTTTCGCTCGTGCATCATGGTTTCGAAGACAACCAGCAGATTGATGTCAGCACGACGCAGGTCATTTCTGTTCATCATGGTAGCCATTCCAGGCACAGGGCCAATGATTCAAGGAAAGTCGCGCCCGGAACGTCTTGCGGGGCCGACGGCGGCGCAGTGCTTGAAGGTTATGCCAAGGCCTGGTGCGCGTCTCTTGTACCGGAGGACGCTCCACCCACGCTTTGGGTCGAGTCATCGATACCTGGGTATGCCGGGATGACTGCCAGGGTTGGCAGGATTTCAGGGTTTTATGTCCTACCCCAGGCCGAGGGCAACTTTTAAGATCCGGACCGATGCCCCTGTTTCCTCCGTCGCCGGGGGTTGGATCAGCCAGACAAAAGGCCTGCAGCGTGCCCACACCCGCCGTGATGTTCAAGAACGTCTACCAAAGCCTGCGGCACAACCCTTGCCCGAGGGCGTCGAGGCCCTCGATGGGCATCAGTACCCACCCACTGGTCAATGCCCTGGGCTGGGCAGTCGGCCTGGTGGTGGCCTGCGGGATTGTCATCATCAACTCCGAAACCCATTCCGACCTGGCACCGACACTGCTCTACATCACTTTGCTGCTGATGGCGGCGAATCTGTTCTCCATCAACCTGGTGATCACCGTCGCCCTGCTGTGCATGTTCCTGCTGACGGCGATGTTCCTGTACAACGGCGGCTATCATCGCTGGGATTCAACCACGGGGTTCTTTCGCTGCCTGACGGCGTTGTCGGCCATCGCGTTCCTGGCGCTGCGCAGCAAGCAGGCCTCGGACAGCCTGCGGCACCACCAGGCGTACCTGATCGAGGCCCAGGCCCAATTGGCGCACGCCACCCGCCTGACGTCCCTGGGCGAAATGGCTGCCTCCATCGCCCACGAAGTGAACCAGCCGCTGACGGCCATTACCAGCAGCGGCGAGGCCTGTCGCCGCTGGCTGGAGCGCCCGGTGCCCGACCTCAAGGAAGCCCTCGACTCGCTGGACCGGATCGTCGCCAACGCCTGCCGCGCCAGCGAGGTCATCAATCGCACCCGGGCGATGGCACGCAAATGCGATCCCCTGCGCCGGCCCGAGTGCCTGGAGCCGATCGTCAGGGAATCGCTGGACCTGGTGCGCCACCAGTTGGCCCAGCACAAAGTCAGCGTGAAGGTGGATCTGGCGACGACGCCCAGCCCGGTCAGCGCTGACCGGGTGCAGTTGCAGCAGGTGATCATCAACCTGATCAGCAATGCGTGCCACGCCATGGAAACGATCCAGGTGCGGGAGCGAATCCTTTATGTGCGCACCTGGACCCAAGGGGCCGAGGTGCTGCTGGAAGTGGCGGACCAAGGCATCGGCATTACCGCCGAGGCCCTGCCGTCACTGTTCAATCCGTTTTTCACCACCAAGGCAAACGGCTTGGGCATCGGCCTGTCCATCTGCCGCTCCATCATCGATTTTCATGACGGCAGGATCTGGGCCACCAGCGAGGCGGGCGGAGGCACTTCCTTCATGTTTTCGCTGCCATTGATTTCCAATGCCTGACCTGTCACGGACGCCGCCCATGAACCCAAGCCACGCCACCCGCCCTGCCCTCGCCCTTGAACCCATCGTCTACGTCGTCGATGACGATGCCTCGCTGCGCGAAGCCCTTCGCAGCCTGCTGCGTTCCATTGGCCTTCGTGTCGAGCTGTTCGACTCGGTGGCGGAGTTCATGGGCCATCCCCGTCCCGACACACCCAGTTGCCTGTTGCTCGACGTGCGCCTGCGCGGCACCAGCGGGCTGGATTTCCAGCAACAGTTGGCGAGCGCCGACATTCATTTGCCGATCGTATTCATGACCGGCTATGGCGACATCGCCATGACGGTACGGGCGATGAAGGCCGGCGCGGTGGACTTCCTGACCAAGCCGTTTCGCGAACAGGACCTGATCGATGCGGTGTCCCTCGCCCATCAACGTGACCGGCTGCGCCGCGAAACCGAGCGCAGCCAGCAAGCGCTCCATGAACGCCATGCCAACCTCACCGCCCGGGAACGCCAGGTGATGCAACTGGCCGCGTCGGGGCTGATGAACAAGCAGATCGCCGGGCAGATCGGCTTGAGCGAGATCACCGTCAAGATCCACCGTGGCCAGGCCATGCGCAAAATGGGCGCGCGTTCATTTGCCGACCTTGTGCGCATGGCCCAGGCCCTGGAACCAGGCCACGACCGTTGAAAAGTTCATACCCACGTATACTAGCCGCGGCTTTTGGACAGCGTATCGTGCAGTGACTAGGTCGCCTTCATGGCCACCTGACATTACTGCCAGGTTTCGAAATGTCCGACACCGCAAGTGTTTCAGTTATCGATGACGATGAATCGGTTCGAGTTGCATTGGATGGCTTGCTGCGCTCCCACGGTTATCGCGTCAAGACGTACCCCAGCGCCCTCGATTTCTTGTCTTCGGCTGGATTTGAAAAGACGGCGTGCTTGCTGTCGGACATTCAGATGCCTGGGATGACCGGGATCCAACTGTGCGATGAGCTCTGTGCCCGTGGCATCGAGATCCCGCTTATCTTCATCACGGGTTTGCCCGCTGTGCCGCCGCTGGCCAGGCCGGGGTTTTGCGGTCCGGTGGCGGTGTTCCCAAAGCCGTTCGATTGTGGGGAGTTGATGGCTTGTATTGAATCGGTAATGCGGGGCTTGGTGTGAAAGGTGGTTAGGGGTGAGGGCTGCTTTGGTGAGGGCTGCTTTGGTGTGAATGCAGCTTTTGTGGGAGCGAGCCTGCTCGCGAAGAGGCCTGCACATCCAACATCTTCATCGACTGACCC
>NZ_JAOSHO010000153.1 GCF_025917275.1 Pseudomonas agronomica
TCGTTGCACTCGGCAGCTCCTACAGCTCCTACAGCTCCTTCAGGGCGGGCTGTGTTTCAGGGTAATGGCGAGAAAGGCGTGCGCCCATCGGCGTTCTGCAATTCCATCAGGTATTTGCGAAAGATCTGCCCCAGCACCTGGGTGGCCACTTCCAGTTCGTCGCGAGGCATCTGCTCGGCGACTTCATCTGCGGTGTCCAGTGCCTCTTCGGCGCCGTTGACCGCCGCCATTTTCAAGACGATATAAGCCTGCACATTGTTGGCGGGCACACCTTCACCATGGAAGAACATGCCGCCGAGCTTGAATTGCGCTTGGGCATGGCCTTGCAGCGAGGCTTTTTCGAAGTAGCTGAGGGCTTGCTTGAGATCGCGAGGCGCGGCCTTGCCGTCGTAGTAGAACTCGCCCAACTCGTATTGCGCTTGCGCATCGCCCGCGTCGGCCGCTTTTCGACAGGCGTCGAGTGCCGGTGCGAGATCTTGTGGCTGGGTGTTGAGCGTGCAACGGCCCATCGCCGGGATCAACAACGAGTTACCGCCTGCCTGAGCATTCGCGAGCAGGGGCTGAAGGAGCAACAGGCAGCCCAGGGCAAGGGTGCGGCCGGTGCGGTTCATGGGAATCGACTTACCTCTGAGGGGCGCGTGGACCCTCCGGGGGATCCAATAAGCGCGCATTATGAAATAAGCGGGGCCATCCTTACAAAGTCTTTACTCGTTTTTCTGCTGCGATGGAACGGCAGGTGCGGCTTATCGAGCAAATATGTAGGAAAAAACGCGGAGGCTATGGGCAATAACTGACGCTGGTGTGAGCCAGCGTCAGTTATCCACAAGCTATTTGAGCGCCGCGAAGGCCCGCTCGGCCGCGTCGAGTGTGATCTTCAACTCGGCGTCGCCATGGGCGATGGAGGTGAAGCCGGCTTCGAACGCGCTCGGCGCGAGGTAGACGCCACCTTCGAGCATCAGGTGGAAGAAGCGCTTGAAGCGGTCAGAGTCGCTGGCCATCACGTCGTCGAAGGTCACGATGTCATCGGCGCCGCTGAAATACAGGCCGAACATGCCACCGGCCTGGGTGGTGACGAACGGAATGCCCGCCGCATCGGCACGTACCTGCAAGCCATCGAGCAGGCGCGTGGTGAAGTCGGTCAGTTCGGCATGGAAACCCGGGCGGCTGATCAGGCGCAGGGTGGTCAGGCCGGCAGCCATGGCCAGCGGGTTGCCCGACAGCGTGCCAGCCTGGTAGACGGGGCCCAGTGGTGCGATGCATTCCATGATCGCGCGCTTGCCGCCGAAGCAGCCCACCGGCATGCCGCCGCCAATGATCTTGCCGAACGTGCTCAAGTCCGGCGTCACACCGTAATGGGCCTGGGCACCGCCGAGGGCGACGCGGAAGCCGGTCATCACTTCATCGAAAATCAACACCACGCCATGCTGGTCGCACAGGCTGCGCAGGCCTTCGAGGAAGCCTGGCGCCGGCGGCACGCAGTTCATGTTGCCGGCCACCGGCTCGACGATGATGCAAGCCACTTCCTGGCCGACTTCGCCGAGCATCTTCTCGACTTCTTCAAGGTCATTGAACGGCAAGGTCAGGGTGTGTTTGGCAAATGCCGCCGGCACGCCCGCCGAGCTGGGCACGCCTTGGGTCAGCGCGCCGGAACCGGCCTTGACCAGCAGGCTGTCGGAATGGCCGTGGTAGCAGCCTTCGAACTTGATGATGCTGTCGCGACCGGTGTAGCCGCGGGCCAGGCGAATCGCGCTCATGGTCGCCTCGGTGCCGGAGCTGACCATGCGCACCATTTCCATCGACGGCACGATGGAGCAGACCAGGTCCGCCATCTCGGTTTCCATCGCGGTCGGGGCGCCGTAGGACAGGCCATGTTCCAACTGCTTGCGCACGGCATCCAGCACGTCCGGGTGGCTGTGGCCGAGGATCATCGGACCCCACGAACCCACATAGTCGACGTAGCGCTTGTCGTCTTCGTCGGTGACGTATGCGCCTTCGGCATGCTTGAAGAACAGCGGGGTGCCGCCGACGCTCTTGAACGCACGAACGGGCGAGTTCACGCCGCCGGGGATGTGTTTCTGGGCGTTGGCAAACAAGGTTTCGGAACGGGACATGGTTGGGCTCTCGAAAACGGAAATGACTATTTGATGAGCAGCAGGTCGTTGAAGGCGCGGGCGCGGCGCGTCACTTCAGCGGTGCTGTCGGCGCCGAACAGGCCATGGACCACCGCGAGCAGATCGACCCCGTGGGCCACCAGCGGGGCGCCGTTCTCCAAGGTGATGCCGCCGATCGCGCAAATCGGTACATGCAATTTGATACGGGCCTGTTCGAGCAGTTCAAGGTTTGCGCTGGGCGCGCCGGGCTTGGTGCTGGAGTTGAAGAAGCGCCCGAACGCGACATAGCTGGCGCCTTCGTTGACGGCCTGTTCAGCGAGTTCCAGGCTGGCGTGGCAGGTGGAGCCGACGATTGCCTTGTGGCCCAGCAACGCCCGCACCGGTGCCAACGGGCCATCGGTCTGGCCCAGGTGGACGCCGACGCCGAGGCGCGCGGCCAGTTCGGCATCATCGTTGATGATCAGTTGGGTCTTGTAGCGTTCGCACAGGTTGCGCAAGGCTTCGGCTTCCCGCAGGCGCCGAGCCTCGTCGCTGCTCTTGTCGCGGTATTGCAGCAACGTCACGCCGCCTTCCAGCGCCGCTTCGACATAAGCGAGGAATTTGCCGGCCAGCAACTGGCTATCGGTGACGGCATAAAGGCCACGTAATTTCATTCCAAGGCTCCTGTGCTACGAGCAGAAATCCAGCGGCAGGCGACGCGGTACGAACTGGCCTTTGCCCAGTTGCTCGGCGTCGCGCAGGGTGCGCCAGGTGTAGTCCAGCGCTGTCTTGACCGCGCTGGCGAGCTGTTCGCCCTGGGCCAGCCGGCCGGCAATGGCGCTGGCGAGGGTGCAGCCGGAACCGTGGTAGCTGCCAGGCAAGCGTTGGCAGGTGAACGTTTCGCGGCGTCCGTCGCGGCTGTACAGGCGATTATGGACTTCATGCTCGTCGCCGTGGCCGCCGGTGATCAGCAGGTGCTTGACGAAGGGCAGCAGTTTTTCGGCGCATTCATCGGCGCTGCCTTCTGGCAGTTCGGCGAGGATGCGCGCTTCAGGCAGGTTGGGCGTGGCGATGATCGCCAGGGGCAGCAGGCGCTCGCGCATGGCATAGCCGACTTCATCCTTGCCCAGCCGTCCGCCGCCGCCGGCACGCAACACCGGGTCGCAGACCATCGGCAGGTGCGGGTGCGCCTGGAGCAGCTCGACCACTGTGTCGACCATTTCCAGCGAGCCGAGCATCCCCAGCTTGACCGCCGCCACGGGCGAATCGTTGAGCACGGCATTGGCTTGCGCCAGCACCCACTCGCGATCAAGCACGCGGAAATCGCTGACGTTGACGGTGTCTTGCACGGTCAACGCGGTAACCGCCGGGGCGGCATGACAGCCCTGGGCGAGCAGGGCTTCGATATCTGCCTGCAAGCCGGCGCCACCACTGGGGTCGTGGCCGGAGAGACAGAGGACAACGGGGCGAGAGCTGTAGATATTCATGGTGCGCGAGCTTATCACCAAACCTGTTTTGTCGGTGATTGGGCTCAGCAGGTTTTACACGACGTTGCCTGCTGGCGACTGCTTTTGTGGCGAGGGAGCTTGCTCCCGCTGGGCCGGGAAGCGGCCCCGAGATCTTGCGGTTGCTACGCAACCGAGCGGGAGCAAGCTCCCTCGCCACAAATGGCCTGTCAGTACCAACCTGACCAAAGCAACAGCTCTATCTCAATGCTTGGCGCTGAGACGCCCGTCCTAGAGCCTTTTGTCGGAAAAATTTCCATGGTGCAAATTGGCCATCAACGGCTATGCTAGACATGGATCCAACTACTAACAGGTAATGCCGGTGTTACGTCTACTCAGGGAATGGGGGGCTTCCTGACTCAACCGGACAGGCCACGCTGGGGCTTAAATGCGCTATTTGCTGATGTTGCTGTTGTGCTTGTCCCCCTTGGCAAGTGCCCTCGAATTCGATGAACTCACCCAGAGCCTGCCCTTGGGCCATGCCCTGCAAGTCTTTGAAGACGCCAGCGGCACGGCTTCCATCGATGACGTCCTGGCCCAGGCCGCGGCCGGTCGCTTCAAACCCCATGACAAAGCCACGTTGAACGCGGGTTATTCGCGCTCGGTGTTCTGGCTGAAAATCGATTTGCACTACCGTCCCGGCAATCCCGACGCCCAGCGGACCTGGCTGTTGGAACTGGCCTATCCGCCGTTGGATCACCTGGACCTGTATCTGGCGGACGGCACCGGAGCCTATCGCCTGGTCCGCCAGACGGGCGATGCGCTGCCGTTCGCCCGTCGCGAGATCCGCCAGAACAATTACCTGTTCAGCCTGGATTTCCAGCCCGATCAACGCCAGACCGTCTACCTGCGACTGCAAAGCGAGGGCTCGATCCAGGCGCCATTGACGCTGTGGTCGAGCACCGCTTACCTGGAACAACAGCCGTTGCGGCTTTACGTGCTGGGGATCATCTATGGCGTGTTGCTGGGCATGCTGGTCTACAACCTGTTCATTTACCTGAGCGTGCGCGACACCAGCTACCTGTATTACATCTTCTACATTGCCTCGTTCGGCCTGTATCAACTGTCGGTCAATGGCGCGGCGGTGGAGTACTTCTGGCCGGACAACCCCTGGTGGGCCAACGCCGCGACGCCGTTTTTCATCGGCTGCGCGGGGCTGTTCGGCAGCCAGTTCGCCCGCAGCTTCCTGCAGACCGCCCGGCACAGCCGCTGGCTCGACCGGTTGCTGCTGGCGCTGATCGCCTATGGCGCGATGGTGCTGGGCTTATCGTTGATGACCAGCTACGCCCTGGCGTTGCGCCTGGCGACGGCATTGGCTCTGGTGTTCACCGTGGTGATTTTCGCCGCCGGACTGTTCGCCTGGTGGCGCGGCCTGCGGGTCGCGCGGTATTTCATCATCGCCTGGTCGGCGTTCCTGCTGGGGGGCATCGTCAATACGATGATGGTGCTCGGCTATCTGCCGAACATCTTCCTGACCATGTACGCCAGCCAGATTGGCTCGGCCATCGAGGTGGCGCTGTTGTCCCTGGCCCTCGCGGATCGCATCAACGCCATGCGCGAACAGCAGGCCCAGACATTGTTCGACGCCGGGCAGAAGCTGGAAGTGCTCAACCAGCAACTGGCCCAGGGCAACAAGCTCAAGGATGAATTCCTCGCCACCTTGACCCATGAGTTGCGCACACCGATGAACGGCGTCATTGGCTCACTGGAGTTGATGGAAACCGTCGAAATGGACGAGGAACTGACCCAGTACCAACAGACCGCCGCCGGTTCGGCGCGGGACATGATGCGCATGGTCAACGGCATCCTTACGCTCACCGAGTTGCAGGCCGGCAAGCTCAAGGTCTACCCGGCGCCGTTCAGCCTGCGCGGTGTGATTGACGCGTTGCAGGTGCAGTTCGACGCCAACGCGGCCGCCAAGGGCCTCGATTTCAAGGTCGACATAAGCCCCGGCCTGGGAGACCGGTTGTTGGGCGACAGCGGCAAACTGGCCCAGTGCCTGGAATGCCTTTTGGACAATGCCATCAAGTTCACCCGCTCGGGGGGCGTCGCGTTGCGGGTCAGCGGGCGTCCGTCGGAGCTCGATCGGCTGGTGCTGTCCTTCGCCGTGATCGACACCGGCATCGGTTTCACCGACCTTGGCGAAGCAACCCTGTACCAGCGCTTTTTCCAGCTCGACGGTTCGATGACCCGCGAATACGGCGGCCTCGGTGTGGGCCTGGCGATCTGCCGCCAGTTGGTCGAATTGCTCGGCGGTCGCCTGACCCACACCTCCGAACCGGGGCGCGGCAGTCGTTTCCAATTGGACGTGGCGTTCGATCTCGCGTTGCCGGCGGGTGTCCCGACCCCTTTTTCGTTCAGTCAGCGCCGGGATTCGCGCGAGCCCCAGGATTGCACGGTGCTGTTGGCGGATGACAACACCATCGATCAGTTGGTCATGCGCGGCATGTTGCTCAAGCTGGGCTACCGCGTGCGCACCGTCGACAGTGGCCGGGCGGCCTTGGATGTGCTGCAGGTCGAAAGTTTTGACGCGGTGCTTCTCGATTGCCAGTCATCGCCTCTGGATGGCGTGTCAGTCGGCTGCCAGATTCGTGCGCTGGCCGGTTGCGAGGACGTGCCCGTGCTGGTGGCCAGTGCGCGTCATGATCCTGCTTGCTGCCCTTCGGGAGCTTTGATCGACTATCTGGGCAAACCGGTGAAGTTCGAGGTGTTGCAAGCCGTTTTGCAGCGGCGTGTACTTTGTCCGAAACAAGGCGAAAGCGCCGATATTTAGGCGGGTATGCCACTTTGATCGATCAGGAGGCGATGCTTAACTGATTCCCTGCTGGCCGACCAAGGAGCCCCGTCATGAACCTGCACCAGTTCGCCGAAACCCACGACGTCACCAATCAGCCGCCGTCCCTGGACGGTGCCAACCTGTATCGCATCGACCTGCCGCTGCAACAGTGGTCGCAGCGTTTCGGCGCCGGTTGGGCGCAGGCGCGGATCGATGCCTACGGTGCGTTGGCGGGTGGGCCGCTGATGGAGGCGGGGTTCCTGGCGAACCAGAACAAACCGGTGTTTTCCAGCCATGACCGCTACGGCCATCGCATTGACCTGGTGGAGTTTCATCCCGCGTATCACCAGTTGATGCGAACCGCCATCGAACATGGCCTGCCCAGCCTGCCGTGGGCTCATCCACAACTCGGCGCCCACGTTGCCCGAGCGTCGATGACTTATCTGCACAGCCAGGCCGAAGCCGGCAGCGGTTGTCCGTTGACCATGACCTTCGCCAGCGTGCCGGCGCTGCGCTTGCAGCCGGACCTGGCCGAGCGCTGGCTGCCGAAGGTGCTCGCCACCGAGTACGACCCGCGCAACGTCGGCATGGCCCACAAGGCCGGGGTCACGCTGGGCATGGCGATGACCGAAAAGCAGGGCGGCACCGATGTGCGAGCCAACACCACCAAGGCCTATCCGGTAGGCGCCAGCGGGCCGGGCCAAGCCTACGAACTGGTGGGGCATAAATGGTTCTGCTCGGCACCGATGTGCGATGCGTTCCTGACCCTGGCCCAGACCGACAAGGGTCTGAGCTGTTTCCTGCTTCCGCGCCACCGCCCGGACGACACGCGCAATCAGTTCTATATCCAGCGACTGAAAAACAAGCTGGGCAATTGTTCCAATGCGTCCAGCGAAGTCGAGTTCCGTGGCGCGCTGGCCTGGATGATCGGTGAAGAGGGCCGAGGCGTGCCGACGATCATCGAGATGGTCGCCATGACCCGCTTCGATTGCATGGTCGGCTCCAGCGCCCTGATGCGCCAGGCGCTGACCCAGGCCAGTCACCACTGCGCGCACCGCAAGGTCGGTGGCAAAGTCTTGAGCGAACAGCCACTGATGCAAAACGTGCTCGCCGACCTGGCGCTGGAAAGCGAAGCCGCGCTGGCCCTGAGCCTGCGCATGGGCCGGGCGCTGGACCATCTGGACGACGAGCACGAAGCCAAGTTCGCCCGGTTGGTGACGGCGGTGGGCAAGTATTGGATCTGCAAGCGCGCCCCCGCGATGATCAACGAAGCCGCCGAATGCATGGGCGGCGCCGGCTACGTTGAAGACAGCATCCTGCCGCGCCTGTATCGGGAGGCGCCGGTCAATTCGACGTGGGAAGGTTCAGGCAATGTGCAGTGCCTCGATGTATTGCGTGCCTTGTCCAAGGAGCCGGGCGTGCTGGAAGTGCTGTTCAACGAACTGGGCGACGGCCATGGGGACAAGCGCCTGGCCGCCCATATCGACCAACTGCATGCAGCGTTCAAGGACACCGACGACATCCAGTACCGCGCCCGGCAATTGACCGAAGACATCGCCGTCGGCCTGCAGGCGAGGTTGCTGCTCGAAGCGGGGAACAGTGATGTCAGCGATGCGTTCATTGCCAGTCGCCTGGGCTCGACCGGGCGGGTGTACGGTGCCTTGCCTCGGGGCTTGAATGTCGAGGCGATCGTCGCCCGCTCGACCCCGCAGGGTTTCTGAAACAACCCATACCCCTTGTGGGAGCGAGCTTGCTCGCGATAGCGCCGGCACACCCAACATCTCAGTGACTGACACTCCGCTATCGCGAGCAAGCTCGCTCCCACAGTACCCAATACGCCACTGTTCCCGTCGGACCGCGATGCAGGCAAGATGAAGGCCTGCAAGTCAGAACACAGGAAGCTGATCGTGACCGAAGCGTTTATTGTCGTTCAAACCGCCGAACAAGCCGTGGATCGTCTCGCGGCCCTGCATGAGCGTGCGACCACCGCGCTGAACCAGGCGCTCAAGCGCTACCTAAAGGACCGCATCGAGCCGGATGCCGAGCAACGGGCCTTGTTTCGCTATCCGGCCCTGCGGCTGACCTACCATTGCCACGGCGAAGTCCCGCAAACCACGCGCGCCTACGCCAAGGTCCAATTGCCTGGCACTTACAGTGTCACCGTCACTCACCCATCCGCGTTCCGCAAATACCTGCTGGAACAGCTCGTGCCGTTGATGCACGACTTCACCGTCACCGTCGAAGTGGGTGTCAGCGAGCAGAACATTCCGTACCCGTACGTGGTTGAGCAGGGCGACGAACTGGCCGGCTCCGGTGTGACCGCCGCCGTGCTGGCGCGGGTGTTCCCGAGCACCGACTTGTCGGCCGCCACCGATGGCATCGCCGACGGCCTCTACGATTGGGAAAACACCGACCCGCTGCCCCTGGCGCTGTTCGACGCCGCGCGGGTGGATTTTTCCCTGCGCCGGCTGGTGCACTACACCGGCAGCGACTGGCGCCATGTGCAGCCGTGGATCCTGCTGACCAACTACCACCGCTATGTCGACCAATTCATCGTCCACGGCCTGGAGCAATTGCGCAGTGACCCGCGTTTCGTGCGCATGGTGTTGCCGGGCAACGTGATCATCGACAAGAACATGGACCACGGCGAAGCCTCGGCCATCGCCGCCGGCGTGGTCTGGCACCGCTACCAGATGCCGGCCTATCACTTGCAGGCCAGCGACGGCCACGGCGTGACCCTGGTGAACATCGGCGTCGGCCCGTCCAACGCCAAGAACATCACCGATCACCTGGCCGTGCTGCGCCCGCATTGCTGGCTGATGATCGGCCACTGCGGCGGGTTGCGGCAGTCCCAGACCATCGGCGATTACGTGCTGGCCCACGCCTACATGCGCCGCGATGGGATTCTCGACCGGGTGGTGCCGCCGAACATTCCGATCCCGGCCTTGGCCGAAGTGCAACTGGCGCTGCAACAGGCGGCGGCGAACGTCACGGGAGAGAAGGGCGACGAGCTGAAAAAACGCCTGCGCACCGGCACCGTGCTGACCTACGACGACCGCAACTGGGAACTGCGCTGGGCCCAGGAACGCCCGCTGATCAACCTGTCCCGCGCTGTGGCGGTGGACATGGAAAGCGGCACCATCGCCGCCCAGGGCTATCGTCTGCGGGTGCCTTATGGCACGTTGCTGTGCGTTTCGGACAAGCCGCTGCACAGCGAGATCAAGCTGCCGGGTTCGGCCAACGCCTTTTATGAGCGGGCGGTCAACCAGCACCTGAAGATCGGGATCGCGGCGGTGGACCTGCTGCGCACCGAGCTCAATTCGTTGCACTCGCGCAAGCTGCGCAGCTTCGACGAGCCGCCGTTCCGCTGATCGGATGGTGGTCATTTAACGGTCGGGCCACTAGCATGGTCGGCCCTGACCGTTAGATGTTGTCGCTGCCATGCCTCGTCCTCCACGTCCCGTTTCCCGCCGCCCTGGCGCGAAGCCTCCAGCCTCCGCTCCGCGCCGTGTGGCCAAGGCGCCGCCGGCCGAGCCGAAGCTGATCCTGTTCAACAAACCCTTTGATGTGCTGACGCAATTCAGCGACGGCGAAGGGCGGGCGACGCTCAAGGATTTCATCGACGTGCCCGGCATCTACCCGGCCGGTCGACTGGACCGCGACAGCGAAGGGCTGTTGTTGCTCACCAACGATGGGCAACTGCAGGCGCGCATCGCCGACCCCAAGCACAAGCTGGCCAAGACGTATTGGGTGCAAGTCGAGGGCGAGCCGAGCGACGAACAGATGCAGCGCCTGCGCGATGGCGTGGAATTGAACGACGGCATGACGCTGCCTGCCGAGGCCCGCCAACTGGACGAACCGCAATTGTGGCCGCGCAACCCGCCGGTGCGCTTTCGCAAAAGCGTGCCGACGAGCTGGCTGGAGCTGGTCATACGCGAAGGACGCAACCGTCAGGTACGGCGCATGACCGCCGCGGTAGGCTTGCCGACCTTGCGCCTGGTGCGGGTCAGGATCGGTGACTGGACGCTGGAAGGGCTCGACCAGGGCCAGTGGAAGGAAGTGCCGGCGCGCTTATAACGCGCCGGACTCGATCAGGCCGATCACCACGCTCTTGATGACGAATGCCGCGACGCCGAGGCCCAGCACGAAAAACAGGATGAACGAGCCAAAACGCCCGGCCTTGGACTTCTTCGCCAGGTCCCAGACGATGAAACCCATGAAAATGATCAGGATGCTGACCAGGCCGGTCATCATCCACTCTTCGAAAACAGCAGGATCCATCGGGACACTCCAGCGTGGGCGGGATTGAATTGGCGCGGCGAGTATAAGGCATGGGGGTAGGGCGCAGGATTGGGCTGCGGCGGTGTGTCGCAGCTATCCATCGCCTGGGCTGACGCCATCGCGAGCAAGCTCGCTC
>NZ_JAOSHO010000154.1 GCF_025917275.1 Pseudomonas agronomica
CGGGAGCAAGCTCCCTCGCCACAAGGGGTCCGGTGTAAACCTTGAAGGCTACTGACCCTGGCTTTCTTCGCTGGTCTCTTCAGGCAACCCATCCACATCCGCCATTGCGCGCTCGAGCAGCTCCGCAGGCAGGCTCTTGCTCGCCCGGGCGCCCAGCAGCTTCAGTTGTTCGCTACGGCTGACCAGGTTGCCGCGCCCTTCCGTCAGCTTGTTGCGTGCAGCGGCGTAGGCTTTGTCCAACTGCTGCAAGCGGCTGCCGATTTCATCCAGGTCTTGGATGAACAGGACGAACTTGTCATACAGCCACCCCGCACGCTCGGCGATTTCCCGGGCGTTCTGACTCTGGCGTTCCTGCTTCCACAGGCTGTCGATCACCCGCAAGGTCGCCAACAGCGTAGTCGGGCTGACGATGACGATGTTGCGATCGAAGGCTTCCTGGAACAGATTAGGCTCGGCTTGCAGGGCCGCGGAAAATGCCGCTTCGATCGGCACGAACAGCAACACGAAATCCAGGCTGTGCAAACCGTCCAGGCGCTTGTAGTCCTTGCCGGCCAAGCCTTTGACATGGGCCCGCAACGACACCACGTGTTGTTTGAGGGCGAGTTGGCCAATGGCATTGTCCTCCGCTGCCACGTATTGCTGGTAAGCCGTCAGGCTGACTTTTGAATCGACAACGACTTGCTTGTCGCCAGGCAAGTAAATCAACACGTCTGGCTGGAAACGCTCACCATCCGGGCCTTTGAGGCTGACTTGGGTCTGGTATTCGCGGCCCTTCTCCAGGCCGGCGTGTTCCAGGACACGCTCCAAAATCAATTCGCCCCAGTTGCCCTGGGTTTTCTGGCCCTTGAGCGCCCGGGTGAGGTTGGTGGCTTCATCGCTCAGGCGCAGGTTCAGTTGTTGCAGCCGCTCCAGCTCCTTGCCCAGGGAGAATCGCTCCCGCGCCTCGGCCTGGTAGCTTTCTTCGACACGCTTTTCGAAGGACTGGATGCGCTCCTTCAATGGATCGAGCAATTGCCCGAGGCGCTGCTGGCTGGTTTCGGCGAAACGCTGTTCGCGCTCATCGAAGATTTTCCCTGCCAACTCGGCAAACTGGGCCCGCAGCTCATCTCGCGAACCTTGCAGGTCATCCAGGCGCTGCTGATGGCTTTCCTGCTGTTCACGCAATTCAGCATGCAACGAGGCCGCCTGGGCATCGAGGCGCCGCAGTTCCGCTTCTTTATTGGCGCGCTCCAGGTTCCAGGCATGGGCCGCGTCCCTGGCGTTGTCGCGCTCGATCTGCAGCAACTCGACCTCGCGACACGCGGCCGCGAGTTCAGCTTGCTTGGCGGCGTTGGCCTGGCTCAGGTCACTGATTTCATCGCGGCTGGCATCGAGCTGGGCGTTCAACCCATCGTGGGCCATGTGGGCGGTGGCGAGGCGTTCTTCCAGCAGCGCCAGTTCGGTCTGTGCCGTACTGGCCTGGCGTTGCAGGTGCCAGGCCAATGCCAACAGCGGCACCGCTGCGCCTGCCAGGCCTAGCAACAGGCTGGTCAAATCCATCGCCATGACAATTCCCGCGCAAGAAATAAAGCCCGAAGGTTAACCAAGCAACCCGGCGTTGCCCAGCTCAGTCTTTGATTTCATCCAGTGCCTGGCGGGCGCGGTGATCACCGGCCCGTGCGGCTTGGCGCAGCAAGTCCTGGCCGATGCGGCGGTCTCGGGCGTTGCCACATTCGCGGCACATCAACTGGCCGAGGCGACTCTGCGCAGCCACCACGCCTTCACGGGCCGGTTGCTTGAGCAGGCGGCCGGCCAAGTGCTTGACGCCAGGACGTTCGCCCAGGCGCGGGCTGTCCAGCAGCCACTCGGCGACGCGCATCGATATGCGTTTGGGTGGGGTAACACCGGAGGGTATGGAGGTAACAGGATTTGATACGGAGCGAAACTTCATAACGCACTACGGGACAGATCGGAAGGCGCGCCACTCTACTCCTTTTTTTGTACGGGTAAAGTCGAAAAAATCCAGCACGCCCGTCCTAGAGCAAGCGCGCGGGACAATCCACAGAAGCTGTGGATAACTCAGTGGACAACCCACCTTGAACCCGCCGCAAGCCCTGTGGAACGGGGCCTGCGCTCAAACTGACGATTTTTTCACCAGAAAAAAAAAGCGATGTTTTTCATTGACTTAAATTTTGGATACAGGCACCTACCCCTGAATGTTTCAACGTGACAGTTAGGTGACAACTGGGTGCGCCGGTGTGTACAAGTAACATCCGAACGGTTATATCGCCGCGCTTTTTTGGCTCACCAGGGCTTGCATCCTGTGGACAAATCTGATCAATGAAGGCAAACCGCCACCTGCCGGTCGTCGGCGGGACTGTTTCTTTTTTGACCAACGCCCTTCCCTTCACCGATTCGATCCGTTAGTATCCGCGGCGTTAGTACCAAGCTGAAAGTCAATTCCGGGTCGGAAACATCTCCGCGGTCAGCCATCCCCCAAGGGACGCCTCACCGAAAAAAGAGACCGCCCCCCTCGATGGTTTCCAGGTAACCCTTGCGCCAACACGCTTTTCGCACGAATGCGAGGTGTGATGCCAGGCTCATTACTCTGACCGAACCAACCTGCAAAATTGATCAGGATCCTCACCCTGGGCCCAGAACCTTTGCCCTTGCCGTGTTGCCTGCCCTCCTAAGTACCTACCTGCCAGCCCAAGCGCGCCCTTTATCTAGCGCTCAAACTGGCTGCTTTGTTCCAGTCGGGTTCTTCGTTCGACCAATGGTGGTCGACGTTACTGGAACGTTTTAACGCTGCACGGTTCTTAACCGTGTCATTTGCAGGAACACCCATAACATGTCTAATCAAATCCAGACACAGGATGCCATTCGCACCCTAACCAACGCTTTTGCTCCAATGAACTGCCTGATCATGGCCGCTCGCAAAGGCTGCTTCAGCTTCACGCTGGTCAACGAACACGGTATCGCTCGTCACAGCGAACGCTTGTATCCCGACCAGTACTCCAGCGAAGAACCGCTGCAGGCCGTGATCGAGCGTACCCGCCAGGCATTGGTTGCCTGAAACGCCGAAACGCTGAAACCCAAAGGCCCCGCCCAGAAAGCGGGGCTTTTTATTGCCCGGCGTTTTTCGATAAAGCGCAGCGGCTTAAGTACGTATCGCTATAACAGTCATAACCGTTCGGCGAACATGGTTTAAAAACAGGCCTTTACAGCGCAGATATGACACTACACTTCAACTCGAGCGGCATGATCCGCTTCGGCGGAGCCTGAACCGATCCACCCGCTGCCAAGCCCCACCTTCAGGCTTCGCCCATTTTCCCGATCCGAGGGTTTTATGGGTATCGCTGCCAGCGAACTGTGTCGATATGTGATCCGCCCGACGCTTCTTTACCTGGGGAGCCACAGCACCACGGCGGAAGCGTTGTTGCTAGGGATTGCAGCCAGCCAGTCGGGCTTGGGCGCCGCCTTGCATGACCGTCGTGGACACGGCTTGTACCGTATCACCGAACCTCGCCACCGAGCCCTTTGGGACGATTACCTCGCACGAGACCCGGAACGGGCCAGCCTGGTGCGCGGCTTGGCGAGCCAGCATGCCTTCCTGAGTAGCCCTCATCTGGAACTCACCGTCAACCTGCGCTACGCCACGGCCATCGCCTGGTTGTTGGTTGAAGAACACGCCACCCCGCTTCCCAACGCCAATGATCTTCTGGGCATGGCCCGGATCTGGCGCCAGGTATTCCACCCTCCAGGCCGCCTAAGGGACTTTACCTGCGCCTGGCAAAATTGTGTTTCACCTGTGAATCAGGTCGCCTGCTGAATGGAAAAATGGAAACTTCCTACAAATGTCATGAATTTGGTCGGATTGTCCTACAAAACCCCTCTAAAACAAGCGATACAAGCTATAGCGCTTGCACGAAAATGTTGGTAATTTTCGCCTCGGTGATCACCTGGAGTTCTAACAATGAAAAAAATGATGCTCAAAACCACCCTTGGCCTTGCCGTGACCTTGGCATCCACCCAACTCTTCGCCAGTGGCTTTGCCTTGAACGAACAAAGCATCAGTGGCATGGGAACTGGCTTCGCGGGTCGTTCTTCTTCTGCCGATGATGCAAGCACCGTGTTCGGCAACCCTGCCGGCATGTCGCGCCTCAAGCGCCAACAAGTCACTGGTGGCGTTGCAGCCATCGACGCGTCTACTGATATAAACGATGCCAGCGGCACCCAGTCCGGTACCAACAAAGGCGACATGGTTCCCCTTACTGGCGTTCCGATGGGCTACTACGTCAAGCCAATCGATGATCAATGGGCATTCGGCCTGGGCGTCTACGCCCCCTTCGGCCTGGTCACCGATTATGAAAGCAGCTTCCAGGGCCGTAACTTCGGCAGCAAAAGCGTCGTCAAGGTCGTAACCTTCCAGCCAACTGTCAGCTATGCCTTCAATGACAAGGTATCGATCGGTTTCGGCCCGACCATCAACCGGATTTCTGGCTCGTTGGAGTCGGCGCTGAACTTGCCGTTCCCAGGTGTTCCCGAAGGCAACGTGAAGATCAAAGGCGACGACATTGGCTACGGCTACAACATTGGTGTCTTGGTCCAGCCAACCGATACCACCCGCGTCGGCCTGACTTATCACTCGAAGGTCAAGTACAAGCTTGAAGGCCACACCGAGGTGAACCCGGGAGCCGGTACGCCTGCTCCTGTATTGAGCGCCGAAAAGTACGACGCCTCGCTGGATATCACGACGCCTGAGTCTGTGGACTTTTCCGTTACTCAGCAGATCAATGATGCTTGGACGGTTTATGCCGGCAGCACCTGGACTCGCTGGAGCCGCCTGAAAGACATCACTGTCAACAACGATGTAGGCGCAGGAGGTGGTGGCTTCAACCCAGCGCTCTTCGGCACCATCACCGAAGAACAAAACTGGCACGACACCTGGGCCTACGCCATCGGTACCTCCTACCAGCTGAACAAACAGTGGGTACTGCGTACCGGCCTGTCCTTTGACCAGTCGCCAACCAACAACACCGACCGTTCGCCTCGCATTCCTACCGGCGACCGGACCATCTTCAGCCTGGGTGCCGGCTGGAGCCCAACCGAAGACCTGACCATCGACGTGGCCTATTCCTACCTCAAGGAAGAAAAAGTCAACGTCAACAGGACCAACGCCTTGGGTCAGTCCTATAACGCTGAATACGAAAACAGCGCCAACGGCTTCGGTGTCGGTGCCACCTATCGCTTCTGATTATTCACGGCGAGGTTGAACACCTCCCCCGCTGAAGCGAAAAAAAGCCCCGCATTCTGCAAAGAGCGCGGGGCTTTTTCGTAGCTGAGGATCAGGGTTTGGAAGCGATGGCCGCCTCTACCGCCTTGATGAAATCAGGATCATCAGGCTTGATTCGGCTGGAGAAACTGCCGACAACCTTGCCCTGGCGATCAACGACGTATTTATAGAAATTCCATTTCGGCGCGCTGGATTGCTCAGCCAGATGCTTGAACAACGGTATGGCGTCCGCGCCTCGCACCGGTTGCGGCTCGGTCATGGTGAAGGTCACGCCATAATTGACGTAGCAGACCTTGGCGGTTTCCGCACCATCCTTGGACTCCTGCTTGAAATCATTGGACGGCACGCCCAGCACTTCCAGCCCTTCGCTTTTGTAACGCTGGTTCAGGGCTTCGAGCCCTTTGAACTGTGGCGCGAACCCACAGAAGCTGGCGGTGTTGACCACCACCAACGGCTTGCCGGCGAAGCGCTGGCAAAGATCGATGGTTTCCTTGGCCCGCAATTTGGGTAATTTGCCTTCCAGCAACGGCGGGCAATCAGCCGCCCCTACTTGCCCGGCCACAGCGAGCAACAGGGCAGGAACAGCAAGCCAGCGCATCAGCATGTCGGATTTTCCTTGTAAGCGTGTCAGACCAAGACGTTACTCCGCCATGCCCGGCGCCGTCCACACATCAGCAATTGCCCATGCCCAGTTGCATCAAGGCCAACCCGCCCTGGTGCCAGCCCCACCAGGCGAATGCCAGCAGCAGAGCGGCGCCGACCACGATCAACCATGGGCCGACGCGACTCATGCCGCACCGACCTGGGCTTGCAGGCGCGCCACCGGGCGCTCACGCACCGGCCAGTTCAACGCTGCCGCCAGCAGGCTGAGCAGGATCGAGACTTGCCAGATCAAGTCATAACTGCCGGTCCGGTCGTACACCACCCCGCCCAGCCAGCCGCCCAGGAACGAACCCAACTGGTGGAACAGGAACACGATCCCACCCAGCATCGAGAGATTTCGTACACCGAACAACGTGGCGACCGTTCCGTTGGTCAGCGGCACCGTCGACAACCACAGCAAACCCATCGCCATGCCGAACAGATAGGCCGTGGTGGTCGTTACGGGCAGCCACAGGAACAAGCCGATCACCACCGCACGCACCAGATACAGACCAGTGAGCAGGCGCGGCTTGGACATGCGCCCGCCCAGCCAGCCGGCGGTGTAGGTGCCGAAGATATTGAATAGCCCGACCAGCGCCAACACGGTGGTGCCAACGCTGGCAGGCAGGTGTTGGTCCACCAGATAGGCCGGCAGATGCACGCCGATGAACACCACCTGGAAACCGCAGACAAAAAAGCCGACCGCCAGCAACCAGAAACCGGAATGACTGCACGCCTCGCGCAGCGCCTCGGACAAGGTCTGTTCGTTGCCGCTCAGTGGCGCCGGCGCATCCTTGAGCATACTGACCAAGGGCACGATCAATGCCACCAGCAATCCCAGCGCCAGCAACGCGGCGGACCAGCCGAGCCAGCCGATCAGGCCCAGCGTGCCGGGCAGCATGGCGAATTGACCGAAAGAGCCGGCCGCGCTGGCGATGCCCATGCCCATGCTGCGTTTTTCCGGAGGGACGGCCCGCCCGACCACGCCAAGAATCACCGAGAACGAAGTGCCGGACAGGCCGATGCCGATCAACAGGCCGGCGCTCAACGACAGCGACCAGGGCGAGTCGGCCATGCCCATGAAGACCAGGCCAAGCGCGTAGAGAACGCCACCGATCAACACCACTTTCGCCGCACCGAAGCGGTCGGCCAGTGCGCCAGTAAAAGGCTGCGCCAGGCCCCAGATCAGGTTCTGCAAGGCAATGGCGAAGGCAAACACCTCGCGCCCCCAGCCGAATTCGGCGCTCATCGGCGCCAGGAACAGCCCGAAGCCATGCCGCACGCCCAGGGACAACGCCAATATCAGCGCGCTACCCACCAGGACCCAACCACAGGTACGCCACATCGATGTCATTCTTATTCTCCGGTCGCGGGTATATACCCACTTATCATCGGACGAACCGGCATTACGCCAGCTCATCCAGCAAGGCCAGCAAGGTGGCGCGTTTTTCGGCACCGAGCTTATCGATCAATTTCTGTTGCGCCGCTTCCCAGGCCGGCAGCGCCGCCGCCAACCGGGCATTTCCCGCCTCGGTGAGCACGACGATGCGGTTGCGCAAATCGTCGCCCTCAGCCAGCTTCACCAACCCCTCGCCCTCCAGCACCCGCAGGTTGCGCCCGAGGGTGCTGCGGTCCAGGCCCATGGCCTCGGCCAGGGAGGAAATGCTCGGCTGGTCCAGGCGCGCCAGGTTATTGAGCAGAGAATACTGGGCAACGTTGATCCCGAAGCCATCGAGAGCGCCGTCGTAATACCTGCTGACGCCACGGGCGGCGCGACGCAGGTTGATGCACAGACATTGGGAAGGAAGCATGATGCGTGTATATACCCGCGACTAAATGAATGCAAATTTAAATCAGCGCTGGCCCATCGGCAACGTGCCGATTCAGCTAAAGACCAACGCCACCAGAACGGCCATTTCCAGCAGTTCCAGCAAGGCGCCCGCGGTGTCGCCGGTGCAGCCCTGCAACCTGCGCAACATCATCTGCCGCAAGCCAATGAAGACCATTGCGGCGACCACCAGCGTCCACAGCCCTGCCCAGCCCATCGCCAGAACGCAAACCAGGGCGCTGGCCAACAGCACCTGCCAACCCGAGCGGCGCGGCAGGTGATCGGCCAGCGCCTGGCCCAAGCCACCGGCACGCACATACGGCGTGGTGAGGAACAAACCCAGCAAGGCGCCACGCCCCAACATTGGCACGATGAGCAACGCCAGCGCAGGACCTTGCTCGATCAGCGCCACCAGTGCGGTCCATTTGAGCAGCAACACCAGCACCAATGTGACCACGGCGATCGGCCCGCTGCGCGGGTCCTTCATGATCAGCAGCGTGCGTTCGCGATCGCCGAAGCCGCCGAGCCAGGCGTCGGCGCTGTCGGCCAGGCCGTCCAGGTGCAAACCGCCGCTGAGCAGCACCCACGCCGCCAGGAGCAGCGCGGCATGCAGCAACGCGGGCGCGCCCGACAACAGCGCATCGAGCAGGCACAGCAGCCCCCCGAACAACAGCCCCACCACGGGATAGAACAACAACGAACGACCCAATTGTTCAGGCTCGGGCATGCCTGGCAGGCGAACCGGCAAGCTGCTGAGAAATTGCAGGGCGATCCAAAACGGCAACATCGTCAAACCGCCTCTTCGAGCACGGGACCGGACGACACGGTCAGGGAAAACAACGCACCATGGCCGACTTCGACATTCAGCAATTGCTCGCGAGGCAAGCCGCGAGCCTGGGCCAGCAGCAAGCGCATCACACCGCCATGACTGACCAGCAGGACGCGCTGCCCGGCATACGCCAAGTACAGACGTTCGACCGCCGCCAGGACCCGCGTCGAAAACACCAGCACCGGCTCACCGTCGGGCGGGGTAAAGGCATAAGGATTGGCCCAGAAGCGACCGAGGGCGTCGGCGTCGGTTTCCATCAACGCCGCCGCGCTGCGGCCTTCCCAGGCACCGAAATGCAACTCCTGCAGGTCGTTGTCCGCATGCACCGGCACACCCAGCCGGGCGCCGAGTTGGTCAGCGAAACGTGCGCAGCGCTGCAACGGCGAGCACACCAGGCGATCCCAGGGTCCGCCTTGCGCCACCGCCGCGTGCATCTGCGCCCAGCCCGTGGCCGTCAAGGCGTCGTCGAGGCTGCCGCGCAACCCGCCGCCCAGTTCGGTTTCGCCGTGACGCAGCAGGTCCAGGCGCAAGGTCATGCCGGGCGATCCGCCACGGCCGCTTCGGCAAACGTCGCCATTTGCCCGTGAAGGTCGCAGGCCAGGCGCAACAACGGCACCGCCAGCGCCGCGCCACTGCCCTCGCCCAAGCGCAAGCCCAAGTCCAGCAACGGTTCGGCGCCGAGGGTTTCCAATACGTGCTTGTGGCCTGGTTCAGCGCCGCGATGACCGAACAGCAGCCATGGTCGGCATTCGGGATTGAGCCGCACCGCCACCAGCGCTGCAACGCTGCAGATAAACCCATCCACCAGCACGGCGATGCCCTGCTGGGCGCAGGCCAGATAAGCACCGGTCAATGCCGCGATCTCAAAACCGCCAAGGTTGAACAGGGTCTGCAACGGGTCGTTGCCTTGGGCGCCATGCAGCGCCAGGGCGCGCTCGATCACTTGCGCCTTGCGGCTGACACCCGCCGCATCCAACCCTGTCCCCGGCCCGACCAGATGCGCCGCCGGGCAATCGAGCAAGGCGCAGGCCAGCGCACTGGCCGCCGTGGTATTGCCGATGCCCATCTCGCCGCCAATGAATAATTGCGTCCCGCTCGCCACGGCACGCATCACGCTGTCACGCCCGGCTTGCAAGGCCTGTTCGCCTTGATCCAGGGTCATCGCCGGCCCTTGGACGAAGTTCGCGGTGCCCGGGCCAAGGTGCAAATGACGCACGCCAGGCAAGTCCAGCGAAGGTGTCACGGTGCCCAGGTCCACCACGTCCAGCGAAGCCTCCAGTTGCCGTGCGAGCACGCTGATGGCCGCGCCGCCGCTGACGAAATTGAGCAACATTTGCCCGGTGACTTCCTGGGGAAAAGCCGAGACCCCTTCGGCCACGACCCCATGGTCGCCGGCAAAAATGGCGATCCAGAGCCGATCCAGGCTCGGCTTGAGCTGCCCTTGCAGGCCCGCCAGTTGCACCGCCACCGATTCCAGGCGGCCGAGGGAGCCAGCCGGTTTGGTCAGTTGTTGCTGACGGGCCGCGGCCTGCTCCAGCGCCAGGGTGTCAACGGGCTTGCACGGATCCAGCCACCAGCGGTGATTCATAACGCAGTTCCTTTAAGAGTCAGGGGCAAGCCGGCAACGGTCAGCACGACGCGCTGACTACATTCGGCCAGGGCTTGATGCAGCCATCCGGCTTCATCGACGTAACGACGGGTCAGTTCGCCCAGCGGCACGACGCCCATGCCGGTCTCGTTGCTGACGAATATGACTTCGCCGGGCAGCATGCTGATGCAGTCCAGCAGCGCTTCACGCTCGGCGATCAACCGTTCGGGATCGTCGAGCATCAGCAGGTTGGTCAGCCACAGGGTGAGGCAGTCCACCAGCAGGCATCGTTCGGTCGCGGCGTTTTCCCGCAGCGCCTGCGCCAGCGCCAACGGTTCCTCCACCAACGCCCATTCGGACGGACGACGGGCGCGGTGCTGGGCGACACGCTGGTTCATCTCACCGTCGAGGGGTTGGCTGGTGGCGATGTAGGTCACCGGCAAGTGTGTGCCGGCCGCGAGTTTTTCGGCCAGGCGACTCTTGCCGGAGCGGGCGCCGCCCAAGATCAATTGAAGCATGTTCGTACCCTTTCAAATGAGGCGGTGTGAGTGCCGGCCTCTTCGCGAGCAGGCTCGCTCCCACA
>NZ_JAOSHO010000155.1 GCF_025917275.1 Pseudomonas agronomica
CGGGGATAAATCCCCTCGCCACATTGACCACCGTGAATTCACGAGCGGCGTCATTAGCTCTGAAGATTCCTACAGTTATTTCCAAAAAAATCTGAACTAAACCCGTGAAATCCTACTCAGAGATTCTGAATGGCTGGTGAAGCCCTTCAATGCTCCTATGTTGTGTTAAGTGTTGGCAGATATCTGGACCCCGCCCTAGCGGTCCGGAACTTGGACCCCGAACTTCCCCCTCCCCATACGAAGTCCGGGGTTTTTTTTGCCTGCGATTTGGCTTATTCAGCCGCGTCGCTGCCCTTGTCCGCCAGCTCCATCCAGTCGGCCAGCACCGTGTAGGCTTCTTCCAGGCCCATGCGCTTGGGGGCCGAGAACAGCTGGATGGTGATCGCCTCACCCCAGCCTTTGCGAATCTCCGACTGCACCTTGAGCAACGTGTTCTTGGCGGCGCCGTAGGTGAGTTTGTCGGCTTTGGTCAGCAGGATGTGCATAGGCATACCGCTGGCGACTGCCCAATCGAGCATCAGCAAGTCGAAGTCTGTCATCGGATGGCGGATGTCCATCATCAGGATCAATCCTTTCAAACTTTCGCGGCTGCCCAGGTAGGCTTCCAAGTGGCGTTGCCAGTGTTGCTTGAGTGGAATAGGGACCTTGGCGTAGCCGTAGCCGGGCAGGTCGACCAAACGGCGTTCATCGTCTAGCTTGAAGAAGTTCAAGAGCTGTGTGCGGCCCGGGGTTTTCGAAGTACGGGCCAGGCTCGCATGGGTCAGGGTGTTCAGCGCGCTGGACTTACCGGCGTTGGAACGCCCGGCGAAGGCCACTTCGAAGCCCTCGTCGTCAGGGCATTGATCGACTTTGGCGGCGCTGAGCATGAAGGTGGACTGTTGGCACAGGCCGAGGATGGGGTTCTTCAGTTGCATGGGATTTCCGATGTGGGCGGCGTCGGGAATGGACGCGGCAAGCTGTGTCGTTTCCGTTTCAGTGACGCCAGTATATAATGCCGCAGATTTTGTGTGCGCTTTGTCCCAGCGTAGGATGAAGCTCACGGGAGCGACCGACCGAAATTGCGCACTAGAACGCAGCTCGCTCTCAACCCTGAAAAGGTCGTTTTATGACGAAATGGCTGCTAGCCGCCGGTGTCTTGATGCCGCTTTACAGCGCTCAGGCTACACAGGATCCGGAAGCTGTGTACAACCGTGTTTGTGGTGCTTGTCATTCCGGCCAACTGCCCACGGCGCCCCGCAAGGGTGACCGGGAAGCTTGGACGCCAAGGTTGGCGAAAGGTATGGGGACGCTGGTGCAACACGTGACCCAGGGTTTCAAGGCGATGCCGCCGCGTGGTTTGTGCATGGACTGCAGTGCCGAGGATTACCAAGCCATCATCCAGTGGATGAGCGAGTAAACCCGGTCCATAACTCTTTAACCCTTAGCCGTAGTTGGATTAGCTGATGAACAAACTGATCGTGAGTCTGCTGTTGACCTTGGGGATGTCCGGCGTAGCCCACGCCGCAGGCGATGCCGCCGCCGGCCAGGCAAAAGCGGCCGTATGCGGGGCCTGCCACGGCCCGGATGGCAACAGCATGGCGCCCAACTTTCCGAAACTGGCGGGCCAGGGCGAGCGTTATCTGACCAAGCAATTGCATGACATCAAGGACGGCAAGCGTGTCGTCCTGGAAATGACCGGCCTGCTGACCAACCTGAGCGATCAGGACCTGTCGGACATCGCCGCTTATTTCGCCAGCCAGAAGGGCAGCGTCGGCGCCGCCGATCCAAAACTCGTGGCTCGCGGTGAAGCACTGTTCCGCGGCGGCAACCTGGACAAGGGCTTGCCCGCCTGCACCGGCTGCCACTCGCCGAATGGCAGCGGCAACGCCGCCGCAGGCTTCCCACACCTGGGCGGCCAGCACGCGCAATACGTCACCAAGCAATTGACCGATTTCCGCAAGGAAGAAGGTGGTCGTGCCAACGACGGCGACGCGATGACCATGCGCACCATCGCTCGCAAGCTGAGCGACGAAGACATCGCCGCTGTGTCGAGTTATATCCAGGGCCTGCATTAAGACCGCTGGCCAGGCGTCGCGAGGTTTGCATTTCCCGCAACGTTAACACTCGATTAATCTCTCGATGCAAACATCAAAAGGGTGGCTTTGGCCGCCCTTTTTTGTGGCCGCTGCCGTTACACTAGCGAACTTGAACCCGCCACGGTCTGTCTTAGAAACAGGTCTCGCGAGGCCACCTCATTGTCCAGGAGTAAAGCATGCGTAATCTGATCATCAGCGCCGCGCTCGTCGCCGCCAGCCTGTTCGGCATGGCCGCCCAAGCCAACGCCGAGGAATCGAAAGCCCCTTACGTCGAGTTGTCCAACCCCGTTCCGGTGGCTGTGCCTGGCAAGATCGAAGTGGTGGAACTGTTCTGGTACGGTTGCCCGCATTGCTATGCGTTCGAGCCGGTCATCAACCCATGGGTTGAAAAACTGCCTTCAGACGTGAACTTCGTGCGCATTCCGGCCATGTTCGGCGGCCCATGGGACGCCCACGGCCAGATGTTCCTGACCCTCGAAGCCATGGGCGTCGAGCATCAGGTTCACGCTGCGGTGTTCAATGCGATCCAGAAAGAAGGCAAGAAGCTGACCAAGAAAGAAGACATGGCCGAGTTCCTCGCGACCCAGGGCGTCGACAAGGACAAGTTCCTGGCCACGTTTGACTCCTTTGCCATCCAGGGGCAGATCAAAAAGGCCCGTGAGCTGGCGAAGAAATACGAAATCACCGGCGTACCGACCATGATCGTCAATGGCAAATACCGCTTTGACATCGGCTCCGCTGGCGGCGCGGATGAAGCGCTGCAACTGGCCGACAAGCTGATCGCCAAAGAGCGGGCGGCGACCAAGGCCGCTGCCAACTAAGCGCAGCGCCTGCCATGGCCCGCTGGAGCACCGAACGCATCGTTGGCCTGCATGAAGCACGGGTCAACGAGCATCATGTCGCGTCCACGGGCCTGCCTGCCGACAGCCGTCTGCGGCTGCTCAGTTTCAATATCCAGGTCGGTATCAGCACCGAACGTTACCGGCATTACCTGACTCGGGGCTGGCAACATTTGCTGCCCCATACGGGACGCGCCGGCAATCTGCAGAAGATCGGCGACCTGTTGAAGGATTTCGATCTGGTGGCCTTGCAGGAAGCCGACGGCGGAAGCCTGAGGTCCGGCTACGTCAACCAGGTCGAGCACCTTGCCCAACTGGGCGCGTTCCCCTATTGGTACCAGCAACTCAATCGCAACCTCGGCCGTCTCGGCCAGCACAGCAATGGTGTGCTGAGCCGCTTGCGGCCGTGGGCGATCGAAGATCATCCGCTGCCGGGCCCCAAGGGGCGTGGGGCGATCCTTGCGCGTTTTGGCGAAGGTCCGGAGGCGCTGATCGTGGTCATGATGCACCTGGCACTCGGGGCGCGTACCCGCACGATGCAACTGGCGTACATTCGCGAGCTGATTGGCGGGTACAAGCATCAAGTGCTGATGGGCGACATGAACACCCACGCCACCGACCTGCTGCAGACCTCGCCCCTGCGCGACCTTGGGCTGCTTGCTCCACAACTTGAAGCGACATTTCCCAGTTGGCGCCCTCAACGCTGCCTGGACCATATCCTGCTGAGCCCGACCCTGACCCTCGAACGGGTCGAGGTGCTGGCCCAGCCCATTTCCGATCACCTGCCGGTCGCGGTCGAAATACGTTTGCCGGGTTCGCTCACGGCTGATGCATTCCCCGCCCTGAGTCCTGCCCCTCGCGGATCCGATGAATGAGCGACGACGCCGAACGCTGGAGAGAAAAATACCTCAAGAGCATCGAACAACAGGAAAAGCTCGAGCGCCGCTGGGACGCTCGGCTCGACTTGTTGCGTCGTGGCCTGGTGCGCAGCACCCTGGCCGCCGAGGGTACCGATCGGGCCGTTGACCAGTGCATGAAAGAAATGCGCGAAGTGGTGCGTACCGACAACATGGACGCCGCCCTCGCCGCCTTGCTTCCGCGCCTGGAGAAAGCGGTACTTGATTCCGAACAGCGTCGAGAGACTCGCGCGGAACAGGTGAGCGCGGCGCTGACGGCCCTGGTCGCCCAGTTGCAGAGCCTGCCGCTGCCCAAGGAAGTCAGCCGGCCCCTGAAGAAGTTCTCCAAGCAACTGGAGGCCCGGGCCGACCAGGCGCGGGAAATCCCGCTGTTGCTCAGTGAACTCAGTCAACTGCAGGGCCAGGCGATCAGGGCGTTGGAGACGCCGGAAGAGCCAAGCCGTCCCGGCCTGCTTCAACGGCTGTTCGGCGGCCAGGAGCACTCGGAAGCAACGCCCGCGGCCGCACTGACGCCCGAAGCCGAAGCGGCCCCGCCCCAGGCAACGGATACGGCAGCCGTCGCGCCGGCGCCGGTATCCACAGCGGAACAGGTACGCGCACCGGACAAGGCGCCCGAGCCGGTGGTATCTATTGAGACAGTCGACGAGCCTGATCCGGCACCGGCACCGGCACCGGCATCAGCACCAACACCCGTCGAGTCACCTGCTCAGCCGAGCATCGAGTCGGCGCCGCCGCCCCTCGATGAACCCACCGACCCGGTGCCCGTTGCCCAGAATCCCGACGAGCTGACGCCAGAGGAACCGCCCGAGCCCATCCTCGAGGCTACACCCGCTCCGGAAGAACCGGCCGAGCTTCCCCCCGCAGCGGTCGATCCGGACGAGTCGCCCTATAACCTGCCTGATTCCCCGGAGCCGTCCTACAGTTCGGTCGCTCGCCACATCGAGGACACGTTGCTGGGGCTGCTGGGCGACCTGACGTTGCCGGAGCGGCATCGTCCTCAAGCAGAGTCCATGCGGGAACGGCTGAAAAATGGCTTGAACTGGTACGAGCTACTGCCGGTGCTTGATGACCTGGCTGTGCTCATGCTGGCGATCACCGACAGCGGCCAGCACGAATTCGAAGCTTACCTGCAGCGGCTCAACGATCGGCTGGAGTCGTTTCAAAATACGCTGCGAGCGGCCAGTGAAGACCACGCCGATCACTCGTCGGCCTCCAGGGAGATGGACACCCAGATCCGCGAGCAAGTCGATGGCCTGCAAAACAGTGTGCAGCAGGCCGATGACCTGGAGAGCCTCAAGCACGTGCTGGAAAACCACCTTGAAGGTTTGCTCGGCACGATGGATCAGCACCAGAAACAACGGGATTTGCGCGAGCAGGAAGTGTCGGCTCGCCTGAAAAGCCTGGCCGAGCGCGTCGCGTTGATGGAGCAGGACGCCCTGATCGTTCGGGAGAATCTTGAAGAGCAGCGGCAAAAAGCGCTGATCGATCCGCTGACCGGCTTGCCCAACCGCGCCGCCTGGAGCGAACGTCTCGAACAAGAAGTGGAGCAATGGCAGCGGCATGGCAACAGCTTGCTGATTGCCATACTCGATCTGGATCATTTCAAGCGGATCAACGACAACTATGGTCACCTGGCCGGCGACCGCGTGCTGAAGCTCATCGCCTCGGTGCTGCGCAAGCGGGTGCGCGGTGGCGATTTCATTGCCCGCTTCGGCGGCGAAGAATTCGTCCTGCTCGTGCCCGATACGCCTCTGGCCGCCGGAGCGAAATTGGCCGAGGCCTTGCGTGCGGCCATCGAAGCCTGTCCATTTCACTTCAAAGGCGAGCCGGTCACGGTCACGGTGTCCATGGGCATGACCGCATTCAAACCCGGAGAACATAGCGATCTGGTGCTTAAAAGAGCCGATCAGGCGCTATATCGAGCTAAAAACGCAGGGCGTAACCGCGTGGAGCTGGGCTGACGCTTCAATTGTTCCAAATTGTTTAATGTCGAGGCCCAATCGGATCATTTCGGAGCGATACGTTACACTGTTGCATTATTTTTTCTGCATGCACGCTATCGCCATGAAATTTGCCCCGCTTCTTGTTTCGTTGCTTCTCCTGGCCGGTTGCGCGAGCGGCCCCCGACTCGACACCAGCCATCCCTCGGTCAACCACGACAGTCGAATCCAGTTCGTCGTGGTGCATTACACCTCGGCGTCCCTTGAGCGTTCCCTGTCCCTGCTGACCCACGGCGAAGTCAGTGCCCACTACCTGATCGGCGATGACAAGAATGCAACCATTTACAAGCTGGTGGACGAAAGCCGCCGGGCCTGGCATGCGGGGGAGAGTGAATGGCAGGGCCGGACCTGGCTCAACTCCAGCTCCATCGGCATCGAAATCGTCAACCCGGGCTATACCGATACCCCCACCGGACGTCTCTGGTACCCCTACAGCGAAGCTCAAGTCCAATCCCTGATCGTCCTGCTCAAGGACATCACCCGGCGTAACGCCATCAATCCGGTGAACATCATCGGTCACAGCGACATCGCGCCCATGCGCAAACTGGACCCCGGCCCGTTGTTTCCCTGGAAACGCCTGGCCGAGGCCGGCTTGGGCGTATGGCCAGACGAACGGGCAGTCGCTCGCGAGCAGGCCAACTACGTGGACCAGCTCCCCAGCGCCAGTTGGTTCCAGGCCGAGTTGGCGCGCCTCGGCTACCCGACGCCCCGTACGGGTGAATGGGACGTTACCACTCATCAGGTAATGGCCGCGTTCCAGATGCGCTATCGACCCGCCCGGTTCGATGGTCTGCCTGACGCGCAAAGTGCAGCGATCCTGGCGGTCCTCAACCAGACAAAATAATGACGCCCGTCCGACTAATCGGACCAATTTCAAAACAGAAGCTATAACTCATTGGTAACTTTCGGATTACCAACGATGACGGCTGCCCGCGAAACCCTGCAGAGCTGGCTCCATCGCCCTATTTTCCTGGCGATGGTCGCGGCTGCCCTGAGTACCGTGCTGTTGCTGGCGGGAAGCCTGTTCGTGGTGATGCAACAGATCCAGCAGCGCGAAAGCGACCAGATGAATGCCCAGGGCGAACGTTTTCTGCAGCGCCTGGAGCAGCTTTTCGGCCAGCTCCGCGAAAGTCTCGATGACTTGCAGGCGCAACCGTTGCGAGGTTGTGACGATGAGATGATCGCCACGTTGCAACAGGTCAGCTTCAATTACCGCTTTGTCTATGAAGCCGCTTATATCGATAGCCACGGCGTGTGCTCCAATCGGCCGCGCCAGAGCGGCCTGTCGTTGGCCCGCCCACCGGACCTGCGAGGGCCGGCCTACAGTTACTGGCTCAACACCACCACGGAGCCCGACGAAAATCGTGCCGCCCTGATGTTGGGGCGTGGCAATTTCCGGGTCGCTACGTCGCGCGGGCACCTGACCGATGTTGTCGACCTGCCCCCCGGCAGCAGCCTGCTGGTGGTCCTGGATGAGGGCGAGCGGGCCATTCCGGTCCTTGGCACCGAGCAACGCTGGCCGCCGACGGAGCCATGGCCACCGAAAAGCCGGGACGCGTTGCAGGTGACCCAGACCCGGCTGATCTACCGGATGCCGACCGATAACCCGGAATATCAATTGGTGCTGATCGCGCCGCGCAACGGCCTTCGTATTCCCGCCAACGCTTGGTGGATGCTGCCGATCAGCTTGATGCTCGGCCTCGGGATCGGCTTCCAGGTCTTTTTGTTGGCGCGCCAACGTCAATCCATGGATGCAGAGCTGCACGGGGCCATCCGGCGCGGTGAGTTGCAGGTGCTGTACCAGCCGATTTTCGACCTGCGCAGCCGCAACTGCGTTGGCGCCGAGGCGTTGCTGCGCTGGCGACGACCAGACGGCACGCTGACCAGTCCGGACCTGTTCATTCCCATGGCGGAAAACACCGGGCAGATTCGCCAGATCACCGACTTCGTCCTGCAGCGGCTGTTCGACCAGCTGGGCCAGTTGTTGCGCGCCAACCCCCACCTGTACATCTCGGTGAACCTCGCGGCCTGCGATGTGACGGTGCCCCGCATCGGGGAAGTGATTGCCCGCCTGCTGGCGCGGCATCGTGTGTCGGCGCACCAGATTGCATTCGAAGTGACTGAACGCGGACTGGTCGATGTGCTGGTCGCGCGCGATAACCTGCAATCGCTGCGGGACCTGGGGCATCAAGTCCTGATCGACGATTTTGGCACCGGTTATTGCAGCCTGGCCTATCTGCAGACGCTGCCGGTGGATTGCCTGAAGATCGACAAGGCCTTCATTGACGCCTTGGGCCATGATGCCGCCAGCAGTGGCGTGGCGCCGCATATCATCCGCATGGCCCATGCCTTACAGCTCAAGGTGATTGCCGAAGGCATCGAACATGAAGCCCAGGCGTCTTATTTGAGCAGCGAAGGCGTTAAGTTCGGTCAGGGTTGGCTGTTCGCCCACGCGCTCAGCGCGGTGCAGCTCATCGAATTGATCACCCGCGGTCGACGCTTGCTCGGACGACGCCTGGACGACGAAGCGTGACGCGGTTTCAGACCGTCAGGGCCATATAAAACTGGGTGCCCTGCCCTGGCCTGGAATACACGCCCATGCGTCCACCATGCAGCTGGACGATCTCCTTGCACAACGCCAGGCCGAGCCCCGCGCCGCCCTTTTTGCGTCCGACCTGGACGAAGGGTTCGAAGATCCGGCCCTGCTGGCCGTAGGCGATGCCCTCGCCGTTGTCTTCAACGCTGATGATCACTCGCTCGCCATGGCGTCGGGCCTGCAAACGGATCTGGCCGTCATCGTTGGTATGACGCATCGCATTGTCGATCAAGTTGTCCAGGACTCGTTCCAGCTGCGCGGCGTCGGCATGCAGGCGCGGCAACGGACCCTGGATTTCCACGAGCAGCTCGATGCCCTTCGCTTCGGCCTGCTCGGCGAACCGCAGGCGGGCCGCGTCCAGCAGCTGCTCGATGGAGCAAGGCGCCAGGGTGAGTTTCTGCAAGCCGTTCTGATAGCGGGAAAAGTTGAGCAGGTCGTTGATGAGCTGCATCAGCCGCTGCATTTCTTCATTGACCGTATTGAGCAGATCCGCCTCGCGAGAGTCCTCGGGGAAGTGCACGCGCTCCTGCAGCAGCCCGAAGGCCATATGCATGCCCGTCACGGGTGTGCGCAGTTCATGGGACGCTCGCAGTACGAATTCACTGCGCACCCGCTCGAAGGCGCGCTGTTCGGTGACGTCATGCAACACCATCACTGCCCCGAGAATCTGGCCCTGGGTATGGATGACCGGCGTCAGGCTGTAAGTCAGCACGCGGGATTCGCCATCCACCTCGATGCTCAGGTCGTCTGGCGCACGCTCTTGTGAACCACCGCGCAGGACCACTTGCAGCTCGTCATCCAGCTCGATACGTCCGAGCGCCTCGCCCAATCCTTGGCCCAGGCGTTCCTGGTCCCAGCCCAGTTGCCGTTGCGCCACCGGGTTGAGGTGCTCCAGCCGGCCCTGGCGGTCGATCATCAGCAAGCCGTCGTCAATGCTGTCGAGCACGGCTTGCAGGCGTTGCTGGCCGGCGAGCAGTTCATCGACATTGGTGGCCTGATGTTCGCGCAACGCTTGGGCCATGATGCCGAAACGACGCGTCAACAGGTTCAATTCCGCCGCTGATGAGATGGGCAGGGTCACCTCGAAATTGCCTTGGCCTATATCGTCCGCCGCGGCCGCCAAGGCCTCGATCGGCGCGCCGAAACGCCTGGCTATGCCGTGGGCAGTCACGAAACCGATAATCAGTACCGCCAGGCCCACCAGGCCCAGCAAGCTGGCAATCAGAAGCGCCCGTTCACGGGCGCGATCCTGTGTATCGCTGATTTTGTTCAAGGCGTGTCGATAGCCATCGATCAAGCCGCCGCGCAGCACATTGAATTTTTCGGTGAGGTCTTGATTGTTGCTCAGTGGCGTCGATTGTTGGCGAGATGCGTCGAAAGCCTGGATAAAACTGATGTAATCGGCTTTGGCGTGGCTGAAGCGGGCGGCTGAATCGTCCTGTTCTCGCTCATGGGCAATGCCCTCATCCAACAACTCGAAATATTGGCGCTTGGATTCTTCCAGCGCCGCCAGATCGGGTTTTTCCTGGAGCATGATCATCAACTGATCACCCAGCGTCTGGCGCAACTTGAGGCCCAGGTCGAGCAGGATAAAGTTGTCGCGCACGGACTTTTCCTGGGTATTGGCCATCTGCATGACGCTGACGAGGCCGAGCACTAGCCCCAGCAGCGCCACGGTAATCAGTGCCGAAATACTCAGGAACAGCCGTGTGCGCAGCTTCATCGCCAGTTTCATAAGGTGGCGCTCACAGGTTGTATTGCTTGCGTTTGCGGTACAGCGTAGACGCATCGATGCCCAGGGTCTTTGCCGCTTGGTCGAGGGTATCGGCGGTGGCCAGCACCGCGCCGATGTGGGCCTTCTCCAGTTCGTCGAGGCTCAGCGCGGCGCCGATTCGCGGGGCGTTGTTGACCGGTTGCTCGGCCATGCCCAGATGGCTGATTTCGACTTTTTCCTGCGGGCAAATGATGCTGGCACGCTCGACCACGTTGCGCAGTTCGCGAATGTTGCCCGGCCAGCGATAACCCAGCAGTGCCTCGCGCGCTTCGTC
>NZ_JAOSHO010000156.1 GCF_025917275.1 Pseudomonas agronomica
CCCGCCGCGACAGCGAGCGCCTGGGCCACATCATGGATGGCGTCGTCTTCCTCCAGTGGGTCGAGGCGATGCTCCAGTGTATTGAGCAACCTGCGGGTCGCGATGTTGAGCCGGGGATCGTTCGACAATCCACCCTCGATGAAGGGCAGGGGCCTGCCACCCAACACTTGCTGGATCAGTGACGGTTCGATGTAGGACATCCGGTAATGAAAGCCATCGCGGGTGCCTGCTTCGCCGTCATGAACCTCATCGGGGTGCAGCACGATGGTTCCACCAGGCTGGCTATGACGCTTGCTGTGCCGGTAGTTGAAGCTCTGGACGCCGGACAGGGTGAAGCCGATGGCGTAGGTGTCATGCCGGTGGGCGCTGTAGCCGTGACCACTGAAGTAGGCTTCGATGCGCTCCAGTTTTCTCGACTCAGGCGCGCGCACCAGCCAGTCGCTACGGTTATTGGGTTGAGCCATGGACGCGACCTCTCGTTGTTCGCTGCATACGATACTTCAGGATGGTCGGCCCGTGGACGGCTTCAGATTTCTTTTACGGGTGTCTCGCCGTGCGCGCTCTTGATCAACCCAATGACGTGCAGGCAGTCAGCCTTGTTCACGTAGGATTCACCGCTGGCGAGGGTTTCATGATTGCCGGCCCTCAAGCGCCAGCGCCACTGGCCTTGTCCGGAGCTTGGGGTGCCTCGGGTCTGTCGATAGATTTCAAAATACATCGGTTCGCTCCATGCGATTTATTTGTTCAGGACATGTTCTGTACATGTCGTCGCAAGCCTAGCCAAGCTGATAATTTTCGCTATTGGGAAAACGTTTCCAATGATTGTGAGATATTTCAGAAAATTGCAGCGCCTGCTACGTCGACTGGAACCAGGAGCAAGGGATGAACCGCAACGAATTGCGCAAGGCCGATATCAACCTGATGGTGGTTTTCGAAACGCTGATGCTCGAGCGCAATGTGACACGGGCGGCGGAAAAACTGTTCCTGGGCCAACCGACCATCAGCTCGGCCCTCAATCGCCTTCGGGCGATGTTCAACGACCCATTATTCATCCGCGTCGGTCATCGCATGGAGCCAACCGCCCGTGCAGAGGAAATCATTCAGCATCTGTCGCCGGCACTGGACTCACTGTCGGTGGCGCTGAGCCTGACCCATGATTTCGACCCCGCCAGCAGCAGCATGACATTCCGCATCGGCCTGTCGGATGACGTGGAATTCGGCCTGTTGCCGCCGCTGTTGCGCAGCCTGCGTCAGGAAGCACCCAACGTCGTGTTCGTGGTGCAGCACGTCGATTATTGGCGCATTCCCGACTTGCTTGCCTCAGGCGACATCACGGTCGGCATCAGCCAGACCCGGGGGCTGCCGGCCAATGCCAAGCGCAAGCTGCTGCGGCACATCCGGGCCCGCGTGCTGCGGGCCGATGCCTCGGATACACCGCTGACCCTGGATGAATACTGCGCGCGGCCCCAGGTGCTGGTTTCCCATACGGCCAACATTGCCGGCCTGGCAGACGAATGGCTGGCCGAAATCGGCCGCAAGCGCCACGTGGTGCTGTCGGTGCCACAGTACAGCGCCTTGCCGGCGTTGCTGGCCGGCACTGATCTGATCGCCAGCCTGCCGGACTACACCGCCACGGCCATGGCCGCTTCCGGCCAATTGTTCTGTGAACCTTTTCCCTTCGAGACGCCGACCGTGGATTTGTCCATGGTTTGGCTGAGCCACGTCGACAACGACCCGGCCGAGCGGTGGCTGAGGTCGCGGTTGGAGGCGTTCATGAGCGAACGGATGCCACTGGCGGACGAAACAAAACCTGCCTGACCCACCCCAGTCGAGGTATGGTTGCGTCGGTTGTCATCTCACCCTCGCTTTTTCGAATCGGAGTCGAAACATATGCCTCACCTGCACATGGAATACACCGCCAACCTGACCGAGCTGAACGCCGATGTCGCGCTGCTGCGCTTGAACAACGCACTGGTGGCGTCCGGTCAGTTCGCGGCTGAGCACGACATCAAGAGCCGTGCGGTGAAGATCGATACATTTCGGGTCGGCACTGGCATCGGCGAGCGCGGGTTCGTGCATTTGAAACTGGCGTTGCTCAGTGGCCGCTCGGCGGAGATCAAGAAGCAGTTGGCCGACAACCTGCTGGCCGTACTCCAGGATCTGGGACCCTGGCCCGCCGGTGTCAGTGTGCAGTTGTGCGTGGAACTGCTGGACATTGATCGTGGCCCTTATGCCAAGGCTGCCATCGGTCTTTAAGCTTCAGTGCCCAAGGCAAGCCTCGATGACCTGTTCACGCAACCAGATGTTGGCGCTGTCCTGATCGACGGCCAGGCTCCATTGCATGTCCAGGGTAAAACCAGGCAAGCCTTCAGGCGCGTCGTGGTGATGAAAACCCGCGTCATTGGCGAGCAGTTGCTGGATGCGGCGGGGCAGGGTGAGGATGAAATCGGTACCCGCGATCATCTTTAACGCCGCGCCGTAACTGTTGGCGCGCGCCGCGATCTGGTGTTGCTGCGCCTGCATCGCCAGCCAGCCGTCGATCATGTTGCTGGACGAAGCCCAGGGTGTCGGAAAAACGTGCCGGCGCTGTAGGAATGTTTCTAGACTCAGCGGCAGTTCCGGTCGTGCAGCCCGTTTATCCACGACACAGACCAGATCGTCGTCCAGCAGCGGCCTGGACTTGAGGTCGGCATGATTACTGTGAAAATTCGGGCCGAAGCAGACCACCAGGTCCAGGCTTCCATTGCGCAGTGCTTCGACGGGAATGTCCGCTTCGAGCTTGCGCACGTTCACCATCACCGGCAGCTCCGCGTGATTGAACCCCCGCAGCAGTCGGGGCAGGATCAGCTGTTCGAAGTATTCAGGCGCGCAAATATTGAAGGTGATCGCCTGGCGCCTGGGATCGAAGGTTGGCGATCCGGCGTGACACTGGTTGATCCGCTGCAGGATGGCGCGCACATGCTCGTACATTCCCTCGGCTTTATAGGTCGGGCGCATGCCGGTACGGCTGTTGATAAACAGTTCATCATCGAAACAGGCGCGCAGTTTCTTCAGGCAATAACTGACGGTCGACTGACTGACACACAGTGCTTCGGACACACCGGTGACGCTGCCTTGTTCATACACGGCGCTAAACACCATGAGGTCCTGCATGTCGAGCTTTCTGAGGGCGTTACTGTTCAGCATCCGTTCTGTCTCGCTGTGTCCTTGCGCGGATCTTGCGCAAACCAGGCGGGTGATCCTAGCGGAACGAGAGGCCGAGGAGAACGTTGAACACGGCGTCATTCGTTTGCTTATGTTTAGTTCGCCCTGATCCAAGCTCCATCAAATCCAGGTTTAATGATTCGAGGGGGCCGTGGGACGCTTGCTGGGTACAGTCTCTGTGATGCGCTCATGAACGGTTGGCCCTTGGTGCTCCGATACCTTTCATCCGCCGCGGTCGATCCGCTCGGCAGGACTACGCCCGTCATACCTCCATCCCTCAGTGCGCTGCCGTCCGAGCTGGCCTTCTGGGCCCTGTGGCATTGTCGTCACGCGCGTCCTCCAGACTCCCGTATTTCCTGTTGATCAAACACCGTGTTCGTCGCTGGCGAGCACAGACCGACGGCGCCTGGTCGCCCGTCCGACATGGAAATACGAGCCTTCTCATGAGCCTTGCCAAAAATACTTTCGCGCCCGTGCAGCACGCCCAGGCGTTCCTCGAACAAAACCCCGATATCGAACTCTTCGAGCTGTTCATTCTGGATAACAACGGCGTGCCACGGGGCAAGTTATTGCACCGGGACGAGTTGCTGGCGGTCTATGAAAATGGTCGGCCGCTGCCCAGCACCATGCTCGGGCTGACCCTCAATGGCGACGATGTGGAAAATTCAGGGTTGGTATGGGATGTCGGCGACATCGACTGCCGCGCCTACCCCCTCAGCGGCAGCTTGCAACGCATGCCGTGGCGGTTGATTCCCACCGCCGCCGTGCAGGTCGGCATGCATCCCGAGGAAGGAATGCCTGCGGCAGTCGCCGACCCGCGCCTTCTGCTCAGCCGGATGATCGACGTCTTGCAGGCCGACGGTTATTACCCGGTGATGGCGGCGGAGCTGGAGTTCTATCTATTGGATGCCCAGCGCGACAGCCAAGGCCGGCCGCAACCGGCGCGTGATGCAGACGGTGGCAGGCCACGGGCCACGCAAGTCTATGGTTTGCGCGAGTTGGAGCAGATCGAGCCGTTCCTGGCCGACCTTTATGCCGCCTGCAAACAGCAAGGCATTCCGGCCCGAACCGCTATTTCGGAATACGCACCGGGTCAGGTCGAAATCACCCTCGAGCACCGAACCGATGCCCTGCAAGCCATGGATGAGGCGGTGCGCTACAAACGCCTGGTCAAGGGCGTGGCACATAAACACGGCATGGCGGCGTGTTTCATGGCCAAGCCATTCGATCATCTGGCGGGCTCCGGCATGCACATGCACGTCAGCCTGGCGGACCGGGATGGGCACAACCTGTTTGCCAGCGAAGCCGCCGACGGCACGCCGCTTTTGCGCCAGGCGGTAGGCGGGATGCTCGAAACCTTGCTGGATTCGCTACTGATGTTCTGTCCCAACGCCAACTCTTACCGTCGGTTCCAGAGCAACAGCTATGCGCCGCTGGCGCCAACCTGGGGCGTGGACAATCGCACCGTGAGCCTGAGGGTGCCTGGCGGCCCGGCGTTTTCGCGACACATTGAGCACCGCGTCTGCGGGGCCGATGCCAACCCGTATCTGGCCGCCGCCGCGATACTGGCCGGGATTCATCGCGGCATACGGCAACAACGTGATCCCGGCGCGCCGGTCCAAGGCAATGGTTACGCCCAGGCGACCGAGTGGCTGCCCACCGACTGGCTTACAGCCTTGTGTACCGTTGAGGCTTCGGCCTGGGCACGAGAGGCGTTTGGCAGTGAGTTTCTGGGTGTCTATTTGGCGGTCAAACGCGCCGAATATCGCCAATTCATGGGGGAAGTAGGCGAGCAGGACTGGCGCTGGTATCTGAACCAGGCCTGACGCCGGCCCTGAAAAAGCTCCTTAAATAATTATTTACTCGCATCTTTTTCACGAAAAATTGATGGTGGGCTGACTAAAGTTTGTGCTGCCGTAGGAAATGAATTTTTCACATTTGTACGCGGCACTTTCTTTTCAAAGAGCAACTTCAGGAAGCCTCCAACCATCATGCCGACTATTAAAGCCGTGCGCCCCGAGTGGGTGACGCTGGCCGCCAGTGCCTTTTTGTTAGTGGGCTTCAACCTTATCCTCTGGCAGCACCTGCTGGTGATTACTGCATCGGATGGTCGCGGTCTGCTGCTGTGCCTGGCATTTGCGGTGATCGTGTTCTGCGCGTTCAACCTGGTGTTGACGTTGTTGGCGTTCCGGCCGGTGCTCAAGCCGCTGTTGATGTTGTTGTTCATGATCAGTGCCGGCGTGGCGTATTTCATGGCCCAATATGGGGTGTTGATTGATGCCGGCATGTTGCGGAATTTCGCCGAAACCAATGCCACGGAAGTTCGCGGCCTGTTGTCCTTGAAGTTGTTTGCCTATATCGCTTTATTGGGCGTCTTGCCCTCCTGGTTATTGTTCAAGACGCCCATTAGTTATCGCCGCTGGCCCAGGGAGTTATTAAGCAAGTTGCTGGTCGGCGTGGCCTCGGTTGCGGTGCTCGGCGCGGTGGCCATGATCAACTATCAAGGGCTGTCTTCGTTGTTTCGCAACCACCATGAACTGCATCTGATGGTGGTGCCGAGCAACTACATCGGGGCGTCGTTCGGCTATTTGCGCGAGCAGGTCGCGTCGGCCAAGCAACCATTCGTCACACTGGGCGAGGATGCAAGTCGCAACCCGGCCTGGCAAACCCATACACGAAAATCCCTCACTGTCCTGGTGGTCGGCGAAAGCGCTCGCGCCGAGAACTTCGGCATTCTCGGCTACCACCGCGACACCACTCCGCAACTGAACAAAGAGGCCGGGCTGATCGCTTTCACCGACGTGCATTCCTGCGGGACCGAGACGGCCGTGTCAGTGCCGTGCATGTTTTCCAACATGGGCCGCAAGAATTACGACGCCAGCAAGGCCAAGAATGAAGAGGGCCTGCTCGACGTGCTCAAACGCGCCGGGCTGGAAGTGATCTGGCGGGACAACCAGTCCGGCTGCAAAGGCACCTGCGATCGGGTCACGTTGCAGGATGTCAGCAACCTCAAGGATCCGACCCTCTGCGCCAATAGCGAGTGCCGCGACGAAATCCTGCTCCAGGGCTTGCAACATTTTATCGACACCCTCGACAAGGACACCGTGCTGGTGTTGCACCAGATGGGTAGCCATGGGCCGGAATACTTCAAGCGCTACCCGAAGGAATACGAGCATTTCACCCCGGTGTGCGAGAGCAATGCGCTGAACAATTGCAGCCGCGAGAGCATCGTCAACGGCTACGACAACACGCTGGTGTACACCGATCACGTGCTGTCGATGTTGATCGATTTGCTGCGGGCCAACCAGGACAAGGTCGACACCGCCATGCTGTATCTGTCGGACCACGGCGAGTCCCTTGGCGAATACAACCTGTTCCTCCATGGCACGCCCTACATGCTGGCGCCTGAGCAACAGAAACATGTGGCGATGCTGGCCTGGTTTTCCGACAGCTATCAGAAGTCCTTCTCGGTCGATACGCATTGCCTGCAAATGAGTCGGGACAAACCCCTGAGCCAGGACAACCTGTTTCACTCGATGCTCGGGCTGCTGGAAGTCAACAGCAAGGTCTACAACCAGGACCTGGATATGTTCGCCAGTTGCCGCAGTGCAGTGATCGATGGGGTGTTGGCCAAGGATTGATTGTCGTACACCTTTTTTTCACGTAGCCCTGTTTAACCTGTTGTTCAACCACTTTCCATGAGCCGTGAGTATGTCCGGGCAATCCCCCTCCACCGTCGAGCTTGAGTTCGCCAGGCAGCATGATCAGGAGCATGCGCAGATCTGCTGTCAACCGACGCCTCGGCGGCTGCGCCTGACCTTCTGGCGTGATGAGCAGCTGGCACGCAACGCCTTGAAGGTGGCCGGTGAGCCTGGGTTGGTGCTGGATGTCGCGTGTGGGGCGGGGCGGTTCTGGCCGGTGTTGGGCGAACATGCCAACCGAGTGATCCTGGCGGCGGACCCGTCGCCGGATACGCTCGATCATGCTCGCAGTCACCATGGCGGTGCGCTGCTCCAGCGGATCAAGACCTTCCCCAGCTCGGCGTTTACCCTCGGGCTGTCGGCGAACGCGGTGGACTGTATTTTTTGTCTTCAACTGTTTCTGCACATCCAGGCCAGCGAACATCGCCTGGCGTTGCTGCGCGAGTTTCACCGGGTCAGCCGCGACACGGTGATCGTGTCAGTCCAGATCGAGGGGCGTCTCAAGCTCGGCCAGTCTTCGCAACGAAGCCAGGCCGATAAGGCCAGCGTCGAAGCCGAGTTTCATGCGGCCGGTTTCAGCGTGGTGTGGCATCAGGATTTCCTGCCCGGCCTGGCGTTTAAACGGGTGTATGTATTGCGTAAGACCGGTTAAATGCAGATGTAGGACTATTCTTGCGTTTGCGCAGGCGATTTCTCTCAAGCTCTTGCTCCGTAGATGCTCGCAATCGCCGACGGCGATATATACTGCGCGCCATTCTTCAAGGGAGAGCCGTGTGGCCATCGATATTCACTGGATTCGCGACAACGATAGCCTCGGTCGGTTTTGCGCCGAATGGCAACAGTTGCCGTTCGTCGCCCTCGACACCGAATTCATGCGGGTCGACACCTTTTATCCCATCGCCGGCTTGCTGCAGATTGGCGATGGCAAAAGTGCGTACCTGATCGACCCCTTGACCATCGATAACTGGCAACCCTTGGCCGCGCTCCTGGAAAACCCGGCGGTGCTCAAGGTCTTGCACGCCTGCAGCGAAGACCTCGAGGTCCTGCTGCGCCTGACCGGCAGCCTGCCCGCGCCGCTGTTCGACACCCAACTGGCCGCCGCCTACCTGAACCTGGGTTTCTCCATGGGCTATTCGCGGTTGGTGCAGGAAGTGCTGGGCATCGAGTTGCCCAAGGGCGAGACCCGTTCCGACTGGTTGCAGCGGCCCCTGTCCGAAACCCAGATCAGCTACGCCGCCGAGGATGCAGTGCATCTTGCGGAAGTTTTCGTACAGCTGCGGCCGAAGCTTTCCGATGAAAAATACAGCTGGGTCTTGGAGGATGGCGCCGAACTGGTAGCCAACCTGCGCCGCGAAGTCGACCCGTACGAGGTGTACCGCGAGGCCAAGCTGGCCTGGAAGCTGTCCCGGGCGCAATTGGCCGTGCTACGTGAACTATGCGCCTGGCGCGAGCGCGAGGCGCGAGCCCGTGACCTTCCGCGCAACCGCATCATCCGCGAGCACTCGCTATGGCCCCTGGCCCGCACACAGCCAGATAACCTCGGTGCGCTGGCGAAGATCGAAGACATGCACCCGCGTACCGTGCGCCAGGACGGTGAGTTCCTACTGGACCTGATCAAGCGCGCAGGCAGCGTGCCACCCGAACAATGGCCGCCAGCGGTGCCCGAACCCTTGCCGATCGAGGCCTCGGCGCTGCTCAAGCGGCTCAAGGCGCAGGGGCAGGCTGAAGCCGAGCGGCTGGGCATTGCCCCGGAACTGATGTTGCGCAAGAAAACCCTCGAAGCCCTGATCAAGACTGGCTTTCCCGAGGGGCCTTATCAATTGCCCGATTCGCTGCGTGGCTGGCGCCGCGAGTTGATGGGCCAGGCATTGCTCGACAGCCTGGCCACCGCCGGAGAACAGCCTTGAAACGTATCTGCTCCATCTACCGCAGCTCGAAGAAAAACGAGATGTACCTCTACGTCCTCAAGAGCGAGGCATTGGCCCGGGTGCCCGAGCCATTGATGGCCGCGTTCGGCAAGGCCATCCATGCCTTCGACCTGGTATTGAGCCCGGAGCGGCAACTGTCCCGGGAGGACATCAACAAAGTGCTGGAAAACCTCGACACCCAGGGCTATTACTTGCAGATGCCTCCGGCTGAAGACGAATACATCGAGCATCTGCCCGAAGAATTGCTGCGACGCAACGACCCGGTCTGATACTTCGGGGCGCCCGTCCTGGGGCCTCTTGAACACTGAAATGATTATTGGCGATGGGCCGCATGGATGGAGCAACACTCTGTCGGCGGCCGTCTGCACTGTTTGGAAAGGTTTGATTCATGCGCGTTCTGATTGCCGAACACGACCACGCGGTCTATGCCCAGCTCTTGCGTCACGCTGCACCCGACATCGAGGTGCTGACCAGCGGCGATTCCGCCGAGCTGTCGCGGCTGGCGACTGATTGCCCGGTCTGGCTCGGCCAGCCTGACCTGTTGGCGACCCTGTTGCGTCAAGGCCACCGGCCCCGTTGGTTGCAATCGACCTGGGCGGGCATCACGCCGCTGCTGGCCGAGGGCCTGACGCGCGATTATCGCCTGACCCGCGCGGTCGGCATATTCGGTCAGGTAATGGCCGAATTTGTGCTCACCTATATGCTGGGGCATGAACGCGAAGTCCTGGCGCGATTGGTCAGCCAGGTGGAGCGCAAGTGGGACAACCGCCAAGGGCAAAGCCTGGCGGGGCGCAAGGTGTTGATCGTCGGGACGGGCGATATCGGCCAGCGGGTGGCGCAGTTCCTGGTGCCGTTTGGCGTGCAGTTGTACGGCATCGCCAGTGAAGCCCGTGAGTTGGCGCCGTTTATCGAGGTTGGGGTGTTGAAGGACTTGCCGCGTCTGGTGGGCGAAGCGGACTACGTGATCAACCTGCTGCCGAACACACCGGACACCCATGACATCTACGACGCGGCGCTGTTCAAGCAGTTCAAGCCCACTGGGTTGTTCATCAACGTCGGCCGTGGAGTGGCGGTGGTGGACGCGGATCTGGTGCAAGCCTTGAAGGAAGGGCATCTGGCCGGCGCGGTGATCGACGTGTGTCGCCAGGAGCCGTTGCCGCAGCGTCATCCGTTCTGGACGGCCTGGGGCCTGCTGTTGACCGGCCACAGCTCGGCACCGACCTCGCCGCCGATGATGGTGCAGTTGTTCCTGGAGAACCTGCGCGCCTACCAGTCGAGTGAAGCGCTGCGTGGGGAAGTGGATTTCAGTCGGGGTTACTGAAGCCCAACTTTACTCAAGGTGTGTGAGCCACCGTG
>NZ_JAOSHO010000157.1 GCF_025917275.1 Pseudomonas agronomica
GCGATTGGCCTTCAAATTCAGCGAAGGGTCAAAGGCTGATCAGCCTTCATCCCCGTCATCATCATCCCCACCATCAACCTTCATCCCCAATTCCTTGATCTTGCGGGTCAAGGTATTGCGGCCCCAGCCCAGCAGCACGGCGGCGTCACGGCGGCGGCCGGCGGTGTGCTTGAGGGCGGTTTCGATCATGATGCGTTCGAAACTCGGCACGGCGCTGTCCAGCAGGCTCGATTGGCCGCGTGCCAGCGCTTGGTCAGCCCACTGGCGCAGGGCCTGTTCCCAGTTGGTCACCGGCGCCGAATCCTGTGGCAGGCTCAACAGTTCAGGTGGCAGGTCGCTGATGTGCACTTCGCGACCCGACGCCATCACCGTGATCCAGCGGCAGGTGTTTTCCAACTGGCGGACGTTGCCGGGCCATGGCAGGTTCTTGAGGTATTCCTCGGTTTCGTTCTTGAGCAGCTTGGGCTCCACCGCCAATTCCTGGGCTGCGCGGCCGAGGAAGTGCCGGGCGAGGGTCGGGATGTCTTCGCGACGGTCCGCCAGGCGCGGAATATGGATACGGATCACGTTCAGGCGATGGAACAAGTCTTCCCGGAATTTGCCGGCGTGAACCAGGGTTTCCAGGTTCTGGTGGGTCGCGGCGATGATGCGCACATCGACCTTGACCGGCGTATGGCCGCCCACTCGATAGAACTCGCCATCGGCCAGCACGCGCAGCAAGCGGGTCTGGGTGTCAGCCGGCATGTCGCCGATCTCATCGAGGAACAGTGTGCCGCCATCGGCCTGCTCGAAGCGTCCGCGCCGCAGGTTGGCCGCGCCGGTGAACGCACCTTTCTCATGGCCGAACAACTCGGATTCCATCAGGTCCTTCGGGATCGCCGCCATGTTCAGCGCAATGAACGGCGATGCCGCCCGCGGACTGTGGCGGTGCAAGGCGTGGGCAACCAATTCCTTACCAGTGCCCGACTCGCCGTTGATCAATACGGTGATGTTGGAGTGGCTCAGGCGGCCAATGGCGCGAAACACTTCCTGCATCGCCGGCGCTTCGCCAATGATTTCCGGGGTGCGGGCCAAGGCCGGCACTTCTTCCAGGCCTTGTTGTTCCTGGGCGTGCTGGTTGGCGCGCTTGACCAGGGACACGGCTTCGTCGACATCGAACGGCTTGGGCAGGTATTCGAATGCACCGCCCTGGTAGGACGCGACGGCGCTGTCCAGGTCGGAGTGGGCGGTCATGATGATCACTGGCAGCCGCGGATGCTGCTCGCGAATCCGCGCCAGCAGGTCCAGGCCACTGGCGCCGGGCATGCGGATGTCGGAAATGATGACGTCCGGCTGCTGACGGGCCAGGCGGCTCATCACCCCGTCGGCGCTGTCGAAGCTCTGGGTGGTCATGCCTTCCTGTTGCAAGGCTTTTTCCAGGACCCAGCGGATAGAACGGTCGTCATCGACGATCCACACGGTTTCACTACGGCTCATGTCGATGTGGCTCCTTGTTCCAGTGGCAGGAAGATCGAGAAAGTGGTGTGGCCGGGGTGGCTTTCACATTCGATCAAGCCCTGGTGCTGACTGATGATGTTCTGGGTGATGGACAGCCCCAGCCCGGTACCGTCCGGGCGGCCGCTGACCATCGGGAAGAAGATGGTTTCCTGCAATTCCTGGGGAATGCCCGGACCGTTGTCGATGATCTCGATCTTGGTCACCAGGCGATGGCGCACATGGCCGATGGTGAATTGGCGCATGGCGCGGGTGCGCAGGCTGATGCGGCCCAGGCGCAGCTCGTTCTGGGTGCTGATGGCCTGCATGGCGTTGCGTACGATGTTCAGCACCGCCTGGATCATCTGTTCGCGATCGATCAAGACGTCGGGAATGCTTGGGTCATAGTCGCGCACCAACGTGATGCAGCCTTGGCTTTCCGCTTCCACCAGGCTGCTGACGCGCTCCAGGACTTCATGGACGTTGCACAAGGCGAGTGAGGGCAACTTGTTCGAGCCGAGCATGCGGTCCACCAGGTTTCGTAGGCGGTCGGCTTCCTCGATGATGACGTTGGTGTAGTCCTTGAGGCTTTCTTCCGGCAATTCCCGGGCGAGCAATTGTGCCGCGCCGCGAATGCCGCCAAGCGGGTTCTTGATCTCGTGGGCGAGGCCGCGCACCAGCATCTTGCTGGTTTCCTGCTTGGATATCTGCGCCTCTTCCTTGGTGATGCGCAGCAGGCGATCACGGGGGTGGACTTCCAACAGCAGCAGCGTGGCGTGGTTGTTCAGGATCGGCGTTACCGCATAGTCAACGGTCAAGGTCTGGCCGGTCAGGGCGGTCAGCATCGCTTCACGCTTGGTGAACGGGTGGGCCTGTTCCACAGCCTGGCGCAGGGAGTTGAGCGCTTCGGCGGACTCGGTAAACAGTTCGCTGATGAACTGCCCATGGCTGCGCTGGCCGCTGACGGCCAGGAGCATCTCCGCCGCCGGGTTCATGTACTCGAGGCGCAGTTCGGCGTCGAGCAGGATGGTCGCGGTGGTGAGATTGTCGAGCAGCAAGCGGTGTAGTGCGTCGCTAATGGTCATCAGGACCTCTTTTAAAGCGTAGCGATCGAGGGCGGGCCCCCAAATCGCGCGCGCGGTTAATGCGCTGATACCAGCAAAATGCAAAAACCAAACCAAGGCTCCGAAAAGAAGCGTTTAGAGCCTCAAAAGGCCATTTTTCGCCCAGTTGCGTGGCGTTCTGCCAGCTTTTTCGGGTACTTTCGAACCAAAATGGGTTTTGAGTCTGGGTAGCGTGCAAGGTATTGCACCAATATAGTGCGCCGCCTTGGGTGACGTTAGAAGAACGGCAGGATGCTGCTTTTCTCTTCCTCGGGTTTTTCAGCGAGGGGGCATTCGGGACGCTGGCCATAATCGGCTATGGTGCAGGGCTTGACGCGGCGCTTCTGCGCCAGGGACATGCGTTGCATGTGGAAGGGTTGGTTGGCGGTGCGTTCGACGATACGGCCTTGCTCATCCAGGATTTCGACTGCCAGATGGTGGGTGCCCCGGTCGATGTTTTTCAAGGCAAATACCGGACTGGGCCCTGGCTCTGCGGTGGGCTTGCCGTCCAGCAGCAGACGGTAGCGGTGGCCTCTTTGCAAGCCGGGTTCGCTGGTCGCGGTGACGATCAGCTCCCCGGCGGTGCTGCGTATCGTGGCGTCCGGTTCGGGAATCAACAGCCGGAGCATCTCGTAACGGAACAAGGGTTCGGGAGGTGGCGATTCGACCGGCGTTGCCGAGTTGATGCCAGAGGTGTGTGCCGGCATGCGGTTACCGGGCGGCAATTGTACTTTCCTGGCATTGCCGGGGCGTGGCTGGTCGGTGAAGACTCGATTGCCTTGGGCGTCGATGTAGGTATAGACCTGCGCCAGGCCAGGCATTGCGATCAGCAACAGGCCCAGGACGACGAGCGGGCGGATCATGGCAGGTGCACTCGCTGCACGGTGAAGGTGACGGTTTCGCTCTGCTGCACGAGACGTTCCCCGTCGATTACCTGGACCGCCAGGCTATGCTCGCCGCGATCGATATTCACCAGTTGCAGGCGCGGCACGTTGCTCGGCTGGCCGTAAGGCTGGCCGTCGAGCAGCAACCTGAACAGATGCGGGCTCTGCAGGCGTGGTTGCGACCTAACGCCGACGGTGAAGGTGCCGTTGTTGGCACGCAGGGCCTCTTCGGTGGGGATGTCGGTCAGCTCCAACAGCTCGTAGGCTTTGCGCGGCGCGTTGGTGTTTTCCGGCGTTGGGGGTGTGTCGGGGCTGGTCGGGGCTTGGGATTCCACGCTGTTGAGCGGCGGCAATTCTACGGCCTGGGCCGAAACGCCGTCGGGTGGCTGGTTGCTGTAGGCGGTGTTGCCGTCGGCGTCGGTGTATTTGTAGATCTGCGCGGCGGCGGGCAGCGTCAGCAGGACTAAGAGAAGGACTGAACCACGACCCATGGAAAATCGACCGAAAAACAAAAGTGATGGGTAGCAGCATAGGCCAGGGCAGGCGGTTGGCCAAAGTTGTTGCGCCAATCCCACAGAGTCCAGTGTCATGCCTGGATGTCATGGGCGGCATAGATCCAGTGTGGGAGCGAGCTTGCTCGCGATGAGGCCAGCATATCCAACACCTCAGCGACTGAGACGCCGCTATCGCGAGCAAGCTCGCTCCCACAGGGAAAAGGGTGTTGCCTCAGGATTGTGTGGAAACACACAGCCCGGCGGTCGCCCGGATCAGGGCCAGCCGGTGTATCGGGTGTTGCTTGTTGTGGTGAGTGGCACGGGCCAGCCATTGCGGACACTGCGGGTCGGTGCGGTAGGGGGCGAAGTCGGCCAGTTGTTGCAGCAGGCGCTTTTGCAGCCGGTCGAGTTTGGGGCGGATCTCGCCTACCAGGTCCGGGCGCGGCAGGTCCGGCGCCTTGCCCTCCAGGGCCCAGTCGGACAAGTTGACGTACTGGACAAACTTGTTGGCTTCTATCTGGGCGGCGAAAAACGCTTCCACGGTTTCACCGCTCAGCTTGTAGGCCGGCGCCTGGGCTACGGCGGCGGCAATGACTTCACGTTCGCGCTGGCGGTCCTCTACGGGTTTGCCACTGTCCCATTTGCTCAGCGCCACTTGATCGGCGATCAGCAGGCGTTCGCCGATGGCATTGAGCAGCGGGGTCAGGGCGTCGGGGGCGTTGTTGGCCTCGGCTGTTGAGCACAGCAGCGCGGCGGACAGGGCGAGGCAAATCTTCAAGCGGGAAGTCATTGGCAATCTCGTCTTGTGAGGGGAGCGGCGCATCATCATGCACGTAACCAGCGCCCATAAAAAAGGCCTCCCGAAGGAGGCCTCTCTTTAGTTCACGCCGTGCGTGGCGGCGCTCACTGGATCAGCAGCTGTAGTACAGCTCGTATTCCAGCGGGTGTACGAAGGTGCGAACCTTGATTTCTTCTTCGCTTTTCAGTGCGATGTAAGCGTCGATGAAGTCATCGCTGAATACGCCGCCCTTGGTCAGGAACGCACGGCCCTTGTCCAGCTCTTCCAGGGCTTCTTTCAGGCTGCCACAAACCTGTGGGATTTCCTTGGCCTCTTCAGGCGGCAGGTCATACAGGTTCTTGTCAGCGGCATCGCCAGGGTGGATCTTGTTCTGGATACCGTCCAGGCCGGCCATCATCAGTGCAGCGAAGGCCAGGTATGGGTTGGCAGCCGGATCCGGGAAGCGCGCTTCGATGCGGCGGGCTTTCGGGCTGTTCACGTAAGGAATACGGATCGAGGCGGAACGGTTGCGAGCCGAGTAGGCCAGCATCACCGGGGCTTCGAAGCCTGGTACCAGACGCTTGTAGGAGTTGGTCGACGGGTTGGTGAAGCCGTTCAGGGCCTTACCGTGCTTGATGATGCCGCCGATGAAGTACAGGGCGGTGTCCGACAGGCCGGCATAACCTTCGCCAGCGAAGGTGTTCTTGCCGTCTTTGGAGATCGACATGTGCACGTGCATGCCCGAACCGTTGTCGCCGTACAGAGGCTTCGGCATGAAGGTCGCGGTGCGGCCGTAGGCGTCGGCAACGTTGTGTACGCAGTACTTCAGGGTTTGTACTTCGTCAGCCTTCTTCACCAGCGTGTTGAATTTCACGCCGATTTCGTTCTGGCCGGCAGTCGCCACTTCGTGGTGGTGAACTTCGACGGTCTGGCCCATTTCTTCCAGTGCATTGCACATGGAGGTACGGATTTCGTGGTCGAAGTCGAACGGTGGAACCGGGAAGTAGCCGCCCTTGATGCCTGGACGGTGGCCTTTGTTGCCGCCTTCCACGTCCTGGTCGGACATCCACGAACCTTGTTCGGAGAAGATCTTGAACATGGAGCCGGAGATGTCGGACTTGAACTTGACCGAGTCGAAGATGAAGAACTCAGGCTCTGGACCGAAGAAAGCAGTGTCGCCGATACCGGTGGACTTCAGGTATTCCTCGGCACGGTGGGCGATGGCGCGTGGGTCACGGTCATAGCCTTGCATGGTCGAAGGTTCGATGATGTCGCAGACCAGGATCAGGGTCGGCTCTTCGGTGAACGGGTCCAGGACTGCAGTTTCGTCGTCCGGCATCAGGATCATGTCGGAGGCTTCGATGCCTTTCCAGCCGGAGATGGAGGAACCGTCGAACATCTTGCCGATTTCGAAGAATTCGTCGTCCAGCGCATCACGGGCCGGCATGGTCACGTGATGTTGAGTGCCCTTGGTGTCAGTGAAGCGCAGATCAATCCACTTGACGTCATGATCTTTGATGAGTTGAACCGACTTCGACATATGTCCTCCGGGTGGCTTCGGGCGGGTAGTGGAGTGCCCTTAGATATGGGTGATGCCGGCGCGAATACTCTGCCAAGGCAACCTGCCTCACAAGGGAGCAAATTGCATGCCAGTGCCCCACCATGGGTTTTTTGCACCAAATCCACGCTTTTAAAGCCGTAAATCCAAGATTGTCAGACAATAACGCACTGCAATGTGGCGTCGTCAATCGATAATGACCTGTTTTGGTGCATGCGAAGCCATCTACAGATTAATTGGTCAAACCTTGAGCAATTTCCGCTATAATCCGCGCCCCCCTTTTTCGGCTGGCCGTTCGCGCGCTGTTTTCATGAAACTAATCGTAAAAGTCTTCCCCGAGATCACCATCAAGAGCCGCCCGGTACGGATGCGTTTCATCCGCCAGTTGGCCAAGAACATCCGTGCCGTGCTCCGTGACCTGGACCCGGCCGTGGTGGTGAACGGCGTGTGGGACAACCTCGAGCTGGAAACCCGCGTCAGCGAACCCAAGATCCTCAAGGAGATGACCGAGCGCCTGAGCTGCATGCCGGGCATCGCGCATTTCCTGCAAGTCGACGAATACCCGCTGGGGGATTTCGACGAGATCCTCGCCAAATGCATGCTCCATTATGGTGATGCGCTGGCCGGCAAGATTTTTTCGGTACGCTGCAAGCGCGCCGGCAAGCACCCGTTCAGTTCGATGGACGTGGAACGTTATGTCGGCAGCCAGTTGCGCCGGCAGTGCGGCGCCGCTGGTATTTCGCTGAAAGACCCGCAGATCGAAGTGCGCATCGAAATTCGCGACCAGCGCTTGTTCGTGATCCACAGCCAGCACGACAGCATCGGCGGTTACCCGCTGGGTTCGCTGGAGCAGACCCTGGTGTTGATGTCCGGTGGTTTCGACTCCACCGTCGCCGCCTACCAGATCATGCGTCGCGGCCTGATGAGCCATTTCTGCTTCTTCAATCTCGGCGGGCGTGCTCACGAATTGGGCGTGATGGAAGTGGCGCACTTCATCTGGAAGAAGTACGGCAGCTCCCAGCGCGTGTTATTTGTGAGTGTGCCGTTCGAAGAAGTCTTGGGCGAGATTCTCGGCAAAGTCGATAACAGTCATATGGGCGTCATTTTGAAGCGTATGATGTTGCGTGCCGCGACGAGCATCGCCGACCGCCTGCACATCGACGCGCTGGTGACCGGCGAGGCGATTTCCCAGGTATCGAGCCAGACGCTGCCGAACCTGACGGTGATCGACTGCGTGACCGAGAAGCTCGTGCTGCGTCCGCTGATCGCCAGCCACAAGCAGGACATCATCGACACGGCCAACGAGATCGGCACCGCCGATTTTGCCCGGCACATGCCGGAGTATTGCGGCGTCATCTCGGTTAACCCGAAGACGGCGGCCAAGCGCGGGCGCGTGGAACACGAAGAGAAAGAATTCGACATGGCGGTACTCGAACGCGCGATCGAGAACGCCAGGCTGGTACCGATCGATCGGGTCATCGACGAGTTGGGCCAGGACATCCAGATTGAAGAAGTCGGCGAAGCGCTGGCCGGTCAGATCATCATTGACATCCGTCACCCGGATGAGGCTGAAGACGACCCGCTGAGCGTCGCCGGCGTCGAGGTACAAACGATGCCGTTCTATGCAGTGAACGCGCGTTTCAAGGAACTGGACCCTACTCGCCAGTACCTGCTGTATTGCGACAAAGGCGTGATGAGTCGCCTGCATGCCCACCATTTGCTCAGTGAGGGGCATGCCAATGTGCGCGTTTATCGACCGAGCTAAGTGCCCGGGGCTGTTTGCCTGTGGCCTGCGTCACCGGCCCCCCGACGCCGCCGACACGCTGTAACTGTCGGACTCTACTGTAAATCGCTGCCACGACCTGTCAGCACACCGAATCCTCTGATCGAGATACACAAGTGATCGAAAATCTACGCAACATCGCCATCATTGCTCACGTTGACCATGGTAAGACCACCCTGGTAGACAAACTCTTGCGTCAATCCGGCACCCTGGAGCGCAACGAGCTCAACGACGAGCGCGTGATGGACTCCAACGACCAGGAAAAAGAGCGCGGTATTACCATCCTGGCGAAAAACACCGCCATCAACTGGAACGGCTACCACATCAACATCGTGGACACCCCGGGCCACGCCGACTTCGGTGGTGAAGTAGAGCGCGTGATGTCGATGGTCGACTCCGTGCTGCTGCTGGTCGACGCCCAGGACGGCCCTATGCCGCAAACCCGTTTCGTGACCAAGAAGGCTTTCGAAGCCGGCCTGCGTCCGATCGTGTGCATCAACAAGGTTGACCGTCCAGGCGCGCGTCCGGACTGGGTCCTGGACCAGATCTTCGACCTGTTCGACAACCTGGGTGCCACCGAAGAGCAGTTGGACTTCAAAGTCGTCTACGCCTCGGCCCTGAACGGTATTGCCGGTCTGGACCACACCGACATGGCTGAAGACATGACCCCGCTGTACCAGTCGATCGTCGACAACGTACCTGCACCGAAAGTCGACCGTGACGGCCCGTTCCAGATGCAAATTTCCGCACTGGACTACAACAGCTTCCTCGGCGTTATCGGTGTTGGCCGTATCGCCCGTGGTCGCGTCAAGCCGAACACCCCAGTCGTGGCTATCGGCGCCGATGGCAAGCGTCGCAACGGTCGTATCCTGAAGCTGATGGGTCACCACGGTCTGCACCGTGTAGACGTCGAAGAAGCGGCTGCCGGCGACATCGTCTGCATCAGCGGCATGGACTCGCTGTTCATCTCCGACACCCTGTGTCACCCGGACACCGTTGAAGCGATGAAGCCGTTGACCGTCGACGAGCCAACCGTTTCCATGACCTTCCAGGTAAACGATTCGCCATTCTGCGGTAAAGAAGGCAAGTTCGTGACGTCCCGCAACATCAAGGAACGTCTGGACAAAGAGCTGCTGTACAACGTTGCACTGCGCGTTGAAGAAGGCGACTCGGCTGACAAGTTCAAGGTCTCCGGCCGTGGCGAGCTGCACCTCTCGGTTCTGATCGAAACCATGCGTCGCGAAGGCTTCGAAATGGCTGTAGGCCGTCCGGAAGTGATCATCCGCCTGGTTGACGGCGTGAAGCACGAACCGTTCGAAAACGTCACCATCGACCTGCCGGAAGAATCCCAGGGCAAGGTGATGGAAGAGATGGGCCTGCGTAAGGGCGACCTGACCAACATGGTGCCGGATGGCAAAGGCCGTGTACGTCTGGAATACAACATCCCTGCTCGCGGTCTGATCGGTTTCCGTAACCAGTTCCTGACCCTGACCAACGGTGCTGGCATCCTGACCTCGATCTTCGACCGTTACGACGTGATGAAGTCGGGCGACATGTCCGGCCGCCAGAACGGCGTTCTGGTTTCGGTTGAAACCGGCAAGGCACTGACCTACTCCCTGGAAACCCTCCAGGCGCGTGGCAAGTTGTTCGTCGAACACGGCCAGGAAATCTACGGTGGCCAGATCGTTGGTCTGAACAGCCGTGACAACGACCTGGGCGTGAACCCTACCAAGGGCAAGAAGCTCGACAACATGCGTGCTTCGGGTAAAGACGAAACCATCGCCCTGGTTCCACCTGTTCGCTTCACCCTGGAACAGGCCCTGGAATTCATCCAGGACGACGAGCTGTGCGAAGTGACGCCTAAGTCGATCCGCCTGCGCAAGAAGATCCTGGACGAAAGCGAGCGTACCCGCGCCGCCAAGAAAGCCAAGGCCTGATTTAGCCCCGGCTGAATGAAAACGCCCCCGGTTGTGAGACCGGGGGCGTTTTTTTGTGCCTGGAAGTTATGCGGCGCCTGTTGGGGCCCCATCGCGAGCAAGCTCGCTCCCA